>NZ_JACGVE010000080.1:0-17542 GCF_014077065.1 Colwellia sp. MB3u-4
ACTCTGTCAGCTGATTTTTAGTTTTTTTAGTTTTTTTAGTTACTTTTTTAATTTCAATGATTATTTATGATACTAAATTTTAATTTACGAGTAGTGTAGTGTTTAAAAACAAGGAAAAATACTCGTAATAATAATTTAAGGTATGAGTTAATGCAGTTCACCAATGTGATTTTTAACACATATGATGGTCTAATTAGTAGTGATTCCCACGATCTCTACCTGCGTATTTCTTCGTATAAAACTATCTATTTCAATCGGTTAAGTTTTTCAGCTATAGTAACAACATCTGTTGTTCGCTTATTCTTATTTAAAGGGAGATTAAATATTGAGTAACTCATTTTCCTATTCCTCATTTCAAAAGCCTTCTTTAAATAAAGGCCTGACATTTATTGAAGTGTTAGTCGCCGTTTTTATTTTAGTGACAGGTATTTTAGGTGCAGTAGCTATGCAAGCTTCGGCTAAAAAAGGTAGCTTCGATGCGATGCAACGCTCTGTTGCATCTGCGTTAGCGCAAGATATAGTCGAGCGCATGCGCAGTAATAATACCACTACATTAGCCGAATATGCGGCTACCGATTACGGCGAAACACTTAATTCATTACCGGCCAATCGTTGTTATAAGCTTGATAGCCTCTGTACACCGGCAGAAATGGTTATTAATGATCAATATGAATGGGAAATGTCCCTTATGGGGGCTGATGTTGTTAATGACGGTAATAATCAAGCGGGCTTAACCGGTGTTAGGGGATGTATAAGTCAGGCATTGAATGCAGTAACTGTAGTGGTGAGCTGGGAAGGGCGCACCGAAATAGCTGACGCGGCAAAAGACAATTGCGGTACAGCTGGTAATAAAAGACGGCAAGTTATTGTTAAGGCCTTTATAAATTAATATGAATAGTCAACGTGGTTATACCTTAATAGAAATATTTATCTCCTTGGCCGTCGGTTTAGCACTTTTTGCCGGCATCCTCAGCGTTTTTGTTGGCATGAAAACTACCACAAAAGAAACAGCAACTTATGGAGAGTTACAAGAAAATGGCCGTTTTGCTTTAAGTGTTCTGAGTGATGATTTACTCAGACAAAACTTTTGGGGTGATTACAGTGGCACGTTAGACCTATCAATGTTAACTGCATCACCAGATGACGCCCCAGGTAACGAATGTGTTGGCGAAGGTTTAAATAATGGCACTTTTCCAAATGCTGTTGGGCATTTTAGAACGCTTTGGGGTAAAACAGTAACAAATAGTTCTGTAATGGACTGTATTGATGATGCAAAAATAACGTCTGATATTATCCAAATAAAACGGGCTATTTCTCAACCTCTAACAGCAAGCACTAGCAATAATTACTATATTATTTCAAACATAAATGAAGCAGAAATATTTACCGGTACCAATATACCAACGGTCTCAAATAGCCAAGTTTGGGAGTACCAGCATCATATTTATTATATTAGGGAAGAAGCTCAAGGCAATAATACTGTGCCCAGTTTAATGCAAAGGCGCTTAACAACCAATATGGCTTTCGACGCTATCATTGATGGCATTGAAATGATCCGCTTTATGTATGGTATTGACACTGACGCTCCAGGTAGTGCTGGGTATGGCATTGTTGATGCTTTTCTATCAGCAGATAATATGACCTCTACCCAATGGGATAATGGCAATAATAATAGAATTTTAGCCATACGTATTTATGTACTAGCGCGTAGCATTCTTCCTGATAACAAATATACTAATACTAATACTTATAATTTAGGTGATTTTCCGGTTACGTTTAATGACAATTATCGTCGATTATTATTTAACTCTACGGTAACTTTATACAATGCGGGAGTCGACTCATGGTAAAACAAAAAGTAAAGCAAAAAGTAAAGCAAAAAAATTACGCTGACAATTTGATAGCCAATAGACAATTATTTAATCGCCAAAAAGGTGTGGTATTGATTGTGGCTTTGGTATTTCTTGTTGCCTTAACCGCTGTTGCTGGTGCCTTGATGCAAAATTCCACGTCAGATATGAAAATGTCAGGTGCTAGTGAAGAAAAAGTGGTTGCCACACAAGAAGCGATAAGTGCTAGCGATGAGGTGATGTTCAGGCAAATTAATGCTGACTCAGGAAATAATAAATTTGCTGCTGCTATCGTGCGATTTCAAGATGAGGATTTTGGTAATGTTACAGATAGTTTAAATATTACCAATACCGATAGTGATACCACCGCAAGTCTTAATGTTGCCAACAATGATCTTGAGCTAGAACCTGATTGTTCCCACTCCAAATCTGCCTCTTCAGTGCAAATATTTACTTGCAATGTCTTACGCGTGCAAGTGGTGCGAAAATATGGCCGAAAAAACACCAATGAAGTTGAAGTAAATACTGGGGTTGTTCAGCAACTTTTACGATGAATTTATCGGTGTTTAAGCTAAATACAGGAGTTAATAACGTGAAAAGATTTTTTGCCATAAGCCTATTAGTATTAACATCAACTCTATCATATAGTGAAGATATTGAGTTGTACGTTAACGAAACGGTTAAAGTCGCTGCATCAAAAATACAAGTGCTTATTATCCTTGATGATTCTGGTAGCATGAATACAGAAGAAACCGTTAAAATTAGATATAATTCAGCCGAGAACTACCCTGCAATCTCTAATACAACAAAATTCTCAAGCGAACATTTATATTATAACAAAGGTGGTGATATCCCTAAGCCAGATAATTCCTCAGACCCAGATAAGCGACGTTTTTTAGCGTCTTTAAATGGTTGTAGCAGTGCTAAATCATCATTAGCCAATAAAGGTTTTTATACCGCGCATATTCGACGGTATAAAAATGACATCAAAGAATGGACAAACCTTTCAACAGAAAATGGTAGTAATATCAGTGTTTTGGATTGTAAGGATGATGTTTTAAACAACAATGACAACAATGCCACTGGTTTTGAGTCAGGCTTTCCGGTTAACAATTTAGGTAATGAGGATAATCCTGACTACTTCACCGATAACATAGACAGCTCAGATGTCGATTGGGGCGGTGAAGTAGTTACGCTGTATACTGAAAATTACTTACGCTGGTATCACGGTGATGATACAAGAGAAGAACAGCGAAGCCGAATGGAAATGGCTAAAGAAAGTATTAATGATGTCATTACTTCTGCACCGTCGATCGATTTTGGTCTGCAAGTTTTTAATTATAATTTTGGCGATAGATCATCTAGTGGCAATGGCGGCCGTATTGTTGCGGGTATCAGGGAAATGACTGAAACTAATGAAACTACAATATTAAACCTAGTTAATAATGAAGTTTTTGCTCAGGGTAGCACGCCATTATGTGAAACTTTATATGAAGCCTCTCGCTACTTCTCTGGTGATAGTGTTAAGTATGGAGATGATGACATTAATATTTATTACCAGTCTGGTGAAATTTATTACGAAAAAAACAAACCTCCTAGAGACCCTTCAATTGAATCATCGGGTAAATACGTTTCACCCTTTTCAGGTTGTAGCGACAAAGTATATGTTATTTTGATCACTGATGGTGAACCACAATATGATCATCATGCTGATAGTAGTATTGAAAGTTTATCTACGGTAGAAGATGGCACAACGTTTAATTTCACCGGGAATAAATTTGAGGGCAATTATCTTGCTGGTTTAGCTGAATGGATGAGTAGTAGAGATCTTAATACCGAGCTAACCGGTAAGCAAACAGCTGATATTTACACTATTGGTTTTAGTGAAGGTTCTGCTAATGCCGAACCTTTACTCAAGGAAACAGCAGCGCTTGGCGGTGGGAAATATTTTTATGCAACAGATAGTGCTCAATTAACCGCTGCTTTAGTTGGTGCTTTAGAAGATTTAGAACCTAGTAATGACAGCTTAACCTCAGCATCTGTTGCTGCCAACAATTTCGACCGAACAGAGACCTTAAACTCTGTTTATTATGCGATGTTTCAACCTGAAAATGGACCACGTTGGCAAGGTAACCTTAAAAAATATAAAGTAGTTAGTAGCAATCAAATAGGTAAACATGGCAATCCAGCATTGGATCTTAATAGCGGTCAATTTTCTAAGGACGTTACAAGCTTTTGGTCAGCAGATAATGCTAAAGATGGTGCTGCTGTAACAAAAGGTGGCGTAGCTGAAATGTTACGTAATAAAACCAACCGGATAATTTATAGTGATATTGGCAGCAGTGACGCTTTAGCTTTGTTAACACAGACTTCAGCTGAAACATCATTTGGTGGTAGCGCTGAACTGGCAACGGCACTAGATGTTACTGAGAATGAGGTTGGCACTTATTTACGTTGGGCCAAGGGAGAGAATGTCGATAATATTGAATCAGATGATGGCTCTATACCCATCATGCGGCCAGATGTTTTTGGTGATCCATTACACTCTAAGCCGTTAGTGGTTAATTATGGCGATAGCATTCGAATTCTTATCGGCACTAATGCAGGTGCACTTCATATGTTTGAGGATAAAGGTGATAGCGTAGATGAAAGCTGGGCCTTTATGCCAAAAGAGTTTTTTAAAAATATTAAGCCATTACGAGAAAACTATTCAACAGCAGAGAAAGTTTATGGTGTCGATGGCAACATAACGTCATACGTAGAGGATAATAATGGTGACGGTGTTATAAATGGTACCGATAAAGTGTGGGTATTCTTTGGCTTACGACGTGGAGGAACTTCATATTACGCACTAGATATTAGTACCCCAAGTTCCCCAAGTAAACTTTGGCATATTGATGCCTCTACCACAGGATTTGGCCGGTTAGGGCAATCATGGTCTCAACCAAAACTGGGTTATTCTAAGCTAAATATTTCAGGCTCTGGTAATAGTGCGGTTGCGGCACCCGTATTGTTTTTCGGTGGTGGTTATGATGTGGTAAACGATTCAAATACGACAGTAATTACTTATGCTAAGGGCAACGCTGTTTATATGATCGATGCTAAAACCGGCGTATTAAAATGGAGTATGACTCCTGCTGGTGGTGATACGGTATTCCCTGGAATAGACAGTATTCCATCAAGTATTGCCATATTAGACAGTGATGGCGATGGTTTAACTGATCGATTATACACAGGTGACACGGGAGGCAATGTTTGGCGTGTTGATATGCCTAGCGCTAATCCCGCTGACAGTGAGGATCCATGGTCGGTCTTTAAGTTAGCAGAGCTAGGTGGAGTAACCAACACCACTGATGATTTACGCTTTTTTAATGAACCATCTATCGTTCGTACCTTTATCAGTGAAACAATTGAAACAAAAGTCACAGATCAAGATGGTCAAACAACCGCTATTTTTCATCATCAAGAAAAACCTTATGACGCGGTACTTATTGGTAGTGGTGACAGATCAAACCCATTAGGTACAGATACTAATGACAGATTCTTTATGATTAAAGATCAACATATTAAAACTAAGTCTTTTTATAATATAGTCGAGCCAAAAAAACCTGTGGCACTGTTGAAAAGTGATTTATATAATTATACCGATAATCCTTTTGATCAAACGCTAACACTTGCAAAGCGCAATGAATTAGCAAGAGATGTTAGCAAGAAATCGGGTTGGTTTATAAACCTAAACCTTGAAGACACGGGTGAAAAAAGTACGGCTGAAGCTATTGTTATCAATGGTGTAGTTTATTTTACGACTTTTATTCCGCCTAATTTAGATCCTAACGTTGTCTACTGTGAACAACCTAATGGTACCGGATTATTATATGCAGTCGACCTTGCATTAGGTACTGCGATTTATAATTGGAAGATAAATGATGATGTGCCACCTGATGATGGACCACCTGACGACGCCGTCAGAAGTATCAAAATAAGTGAGCAGTTTTTAGGTGCGCCAACGTTAATTGTAGTACCTGACGCTAACGGCGACACGATTGGCAATATCATTGTTGGCAGAGAGGTAGTCATTACACCCTTTAAACTGCAGACCATGCGAACTTATTTGTACATTAAAGAGGGGGCATAATGTCAAAAATTAAAGCACTTAATGGCTTTACATTAATCGAGTTGTTAATCGCAGTTGCTATCGTTTCGATTCTAGCGGCTATAGCGATTCCGTCATATACTGATTTTGTTGCGCGCTCAAACCGCACAGAAGCTCAGCGAGAATTATTAAGAATAGCAAATATGCAAGAGCAATTTTATGTTGATACAAGAGCGTACACCTCTGATATGACAGCGTTAGGACTAGGTAATGACCCCTTTATTACTGAAAACTCTTATTATAGTATTGATGCAATACTTGCAAACGGAGGTTTTGTGTTAACAGCAACAGCACTTGAACCGCAAAGATCAAATGACAGCAGCTGTCAGGCGTTATCTGTTAGCAACACCGGACAAAAATTACCGGCCGATGTCTGTTGGGAGCAATAAAATGAAAAATATAATATTTGTGGTTACTTTACTACTATTGATTAATGCAAGTTTCAATGTGGCTGCAGCTAATATAGTGGTAAAAAAGTACAAGGTTGATGTTAAATGCCATATCGAATTGGTTGGTGGTAAGCAGTTGATTTACTTTGCTAGCGTAAAAGAAAGTCAAGTGAATAAACTTGTTGATACCCTAGCTAATCGCAAAGTACCAACACCTTTTTCTAAAGAGAGGCAGCAAGTGTATAAGGCATTTGAGTGCGTGTTGTTAAAGGCTAAGTTTAACTCTGTCAAAGCGAATCAGCTATTTGACGCACAACCTCGTTAATAGCCTGTTCGCCTAAATAATATTGCTCAGTGAAAAGTGAAAAGTGAAAAGTGAAAGTGATTTTATTTTATAACTGTGCCCAGTAGTTGTTGGGCACATATTAACTACAAGAAACTTCAGTACCATTTCTATTCTCATCTTTACCGTCATTGTTCGTATCAGCAGTCGTGTATACCCGACCTGACAGAGATATTTCTACGCCACGCGATAAATTACTATTACCTTTAGGGCAATAACTAAAGTTGCTATTGCCCTCAGAGACTAACCGCCCCGTTGGCGCAAAAATAATAAGACCTTGACTGAATGTTAACGTGTCACCGCTAGCAATTTTCCCTTTAACTTTAACCAACTCTTCATTTACGCTGTCATAAGTCTTATTGTTGACTAAGGTACTTGCACTATTGATAAAGACACTTAATTCATTTTGCCAGTTGTCGCTGCAAGTTGTGCCGTTTAATGGGCAAAGGGTGACATTTTTACCACTATTGATAGCACTGTTTCTTGCTGTTAATACCAAGCGATGAATTTCACTTATTTCACTATCAACTCTTAATTTTACTATAAACTGACCTAAACTGGGGCCAGCAATGGCTGTTAATATTCCAATAATAGCAATGCCAATAAGTAACTCAACAATAGTAAAGCCTTTGATTAATTTTTTATGTTGAGATTTTTTAATAGATAACTTAGACACAAGGACAACTTTAGTGAAGATTAATGTTTTACTTATAACATTGTTGCTTAAGCTCAGCTAGGAAAGTTTGTTTAAATCATCGGCGCTAATTACAGCCTTGGTATCAGGGATATTAACTTTTTCTTCACTCACTTGTTAAAGCGAGTGTTTTACTGTTCTGTGATTTTAGCTTGAGAGCAGCTAATCGCTATGTCGTAAATTCCGTCTGTTGTTAACTTGATAAGGTATACACAAGGATTAAATACCACTGAGCGGGTATTAAAATAATGCATATTACACCCATCATAATATAATAATGAACATTAAAAAAAACTGGAAAAACAGTTAATTAAAAACATTTTATTTTAACTCCTGTGCGCCTGACATTCTTGCCGTTAGTTTTATTGGCTGCGCTAACATAGGCCCTACCTGAATTTCTTACAACAATACCTCGGTTTTTATCATTATGGTACTTAGGGCAATAACTAAATGTAGCGTTCTGTCCCCAGCCTAATAAATGCCCTGTTGGAGCATAAGTTAAGCCGATACGTGTTTTGCCATATTGTAGTTTATCTCCAGCTTTTATTGCGCCTTTTTGAGCGATAAGTTGTTCATCCAGTGCCGGCTCATATACTTTATTATTGTTAATGTCAGTAAATACACTCAGCTCTTGGTGCCATAAGTTTTTACATCTTCCTTGGCTATTTAACGGGCATAAAGTTACGCCAGTGTTATTGCTTAAGGCGCTATTTCGAGTAATTAAAATCAGACGATGCAGGGTAGATATTTCATTGTCTACGCGGGTGTAAACAATGAAGTTATTTAGGTTAGGAACACCAATGGAAAGCAAACTTAGCATTATAGCTAACCCAACCATAGTTTCGATAATCGTAAATCCATTATATTTTGACACTACAACCATTCCTTAGTTGAATAACCTTTTCAGTGCTAGGTATAGTCAAAAATATTGTAATTTACCAAACTAAATTAATTAACCTTCATATATCGTTGGAATTTCTGAACGCTTATGCTGCGTTTTCATATAGATAGCAATTATTTTTTCTTCGACTAATTTATCTGTGTTCTTACCTTCTAAAAAATCATCTAACTGGTCGTAACTTAGTCCTAACGCATCTTCATCTGTTTTACTTGGCGCTAGCTCTTCTAAATCAGCGGTTGGCGCTTTATCGATTAACTGAGCCGGAGCACCTAAACTGCTGGCAAGCTGCTTAACTTGACGTTTAGATAAGCCAAATAAAGGTGCTAAATCGCAAGCCCCGTCACCCCATTTTGTAAAAAAACCGGTAATGTTTTCAGCTGAGTGATCTGTACCTAGTACCAAGGCGCCTAATATGCCAGCAATATGATATTGCATTACCATGCGAGTACGAGCTTTGACATTACCTTTGGAAAAATCTACTTGTGCAGCATTGGCGGTTAAAAGATCAGCCGCTTGTAATGCCCGGATGGTTTCAGTATGTATACCCTCTGTGCCTGCAAAGATATTAGTGGTTAGACTATGACTAGGTTTTATAAATTCAAGTGCAAGTTGAGCGTCATCTTCATCTGCTTGTATATCAAAGGGAAGTCTTATAGCAATAAATTTATATGGCGGTTGATTTTCAGCGTTTTCGTTATTCAAAGCGTCAATAGCGAGTTGAGCTAAACGCCCGCAAGTAGAGGAATCAACGCCACCACTTATCCCTAAAACAAGAGATTTAAGCCCCGATTGTATTAATTTTTTTTTGATAAAATTAACTCGACGTTCAATTTCAAACGCAGCATCAATTTCAGGTAATACTTTCATTTCATTGATTATTGCCTGGGCGCTCATGATATTTCCTTCTGGAGTATGTGGCATGTTACTTTTAAGCTGACTTATGCCAGCAGGTAGCTTTAGTGTAACAAAGTCTATCTTCAATTAGAATTTTTGCACTATAGGTATAAGTTAATTCTGTGTACAATTACTTGATATTCAGTTGTGATGTAGATAATAATAATTATCAGTAAAATGCTGACGCGTAAATCAACCTATAGGCTGTAAAATGAAAAAGATAGAAGCGATAATTAAACCATTTAAAATGGATGATGTACGTGAAGCACTAGGCGAAATTGGTGTGACGGGAATGACAGTATCAGAAGTTAAAGGCTTTGGACGTCAAAAAGGGCATACAGAGCTTTATCGTGGCGCAGAATATATGGTGGATTTTTTGCCAAAAGTAAAATTGGAAATAGTCGTGAAGACAGAAGATGTTGATCGCTGTGTAAACACCATTTTAGAAACAGCACAAACAGGAAAAATTGGTGACGGTAAAATTTTTATAACGGCTGTTGAAAGGGTGATACGAATTCGTACGGGAGAAGAAGACGAAGAAGCTATCTAGCGTTAACCTGTTAAAAAAATACCAGCACTAAGCTGGTATTTTATGTTCAGGCCTTTCTCTCAAACATCCTGTCTTTCGAGACACTAGTAAATCCCTATACGCTCGATGAAGGGTATGTCGCGTTCACCTGAATGCGCAAGAACGACGATCTTCATAGAAACTAAAGCGTTACTTAGCAACTCGTGGGTTGTTAGGATAATTTGCCGCTAAAACTTGTTTGGCATTAATCTGTAAATCATTCAAGCCTAACTTGCCATAACAGACAATCATAATTTCTAATGCTTCTTCTGTTTCTGGACTAGGAGAAAAATATTCAACAATATATTTTCCTCGGTTAGCCGAAGAAACATAGGCTTCACGCTTTAAGTAATAGCGCGCAACCGATAACTCATATTTTGCTAGGCGTGATTTAATGGCAATCATACGTTGGCGAGAGTCTGCAGCATATTTACTGTTAGGATACTTCTCTAATACTATTTTTAAATCATTGAATGCAGCGTGCGCCGCCGTAGGATCACGGTCTGAACGGTCTATTCCTGCTAAATTTTGGAATAAATTTTCTTGGGTAGCAACATTGATTAATGCACGCATATAATAGACATAGTCTAAGTTTGAATGCGCTGGGTTTAATCGTAAAAATCTGTCGGTAAGTGCCAATCCTTGCGCAGCATCACCGCTTTTGTAATAAGCATAAATTAAATCTAATTGTACTTGATGAGAGATTGGCCCATAAGGAAATCGAGAATCTATCGCAGATAAAATTTGGATCGCTTTTTGATATAAGCCATTATCAAGCGATGCTCTAGCATCAGAGAATAATGCTTGAGCTGACTTATCTGGCACCTTCTTAATATCTCTTTCACTTGTTCCTGAACAGCCTGTTAATGCTAACACTAGCGCAAGGCACATTATTTTTATTGTCACTTTTTCCATAGACTTCAATATCACTACTTTGTTTTAGTTAAAATAAATATCCTCCTCACTATAATTACTTAATGTAATTGCTTTAGCAAAGAGGTAAAATAAGCTATAGCATTCTAACCTAGCAATCCTGCCTTGCACAGTGCTAATTAATAGAGAGTTTGATGGCTGAGATAATTCAACACCGGGATACGGTTCCCGAATCATGCTTAGGTAAACGTTTCGACCAGACTTTGGCTGTAATGTTCCCTGATTATTCACGTTCACGGTTAAAAGAATGGATTTTAGCCGGTCATATTACGGTTGACGGCCTAGTTGTCGATAGACCACGAGAAAAAATGTTTGGTGGTGAAGAAGTAGCCATTGATACACAAGTTGAGAGCGAAGTACGCTTTCAAGCACAAGATCTACCTTTAAACATAGTGTACGAAGACGATGATATTTTAGTCATCAACAAGCCTGCGGGCTTTGTCGTACATCCTGGCGCAGGTAACCCTGATGGCACAGTTTTAAATGCCTTACTACATCACTGCCCGCAGTTAGATGTTGTACCTCGTGCTGGTATTGTTCATCGTTTAGATAAAGATACTACGGGATTAATGGTGGTGGCAAAAACGATTGCTGCGCAAACTAACCTAGTTGAATCACTACAAGCGCGTGAAATTACCCGTGAATACGAAGCTATTGCCAGTGGTATTATGACCGCAGGTGGTTTGGTTGATCAGCCTATTGGTCGTCACGCTACAAAACGTACTCATATGGCGGTTACTTTTTCAGGTCGCCCTTCGGTAACGCATTATCGTGTGATGGAAAAGTTCAGGTTACATACCCGTTTACGCTTGCGTTTAGAAACGGGTCGAACTCATCAAATTCGTGTTCATATGGCTCATATTACTCATGCACTGGCGGGTGATCCCGTATATGGCGGCCGTCCGCGTCCTCCAAAAAATGCCTCTGAAGAGTTACGAGAAATGTTACAACAATTTAAGCGCCAAGCCTTACACGCGGCAATGTTATCTTTATATCATCCGATAACAGGTGTGCAAATGACTTGGCATGCTGATGTACCTGAAGATATGGTGGCGTTAGCTGATATGTTGCGTAAAGATACCAAAATCCATCTTATCGATAGTGATTACTAACTCATCTAATAACTTACAATGTATTAAATGGCCAACAGAAGGTGTGTTGGCCTTTGCTACTACTCGCTTAATGCCTAGTAAAGATCAATTATCTAAACATTCAGCGCATTTATTATCAAATAGTACTCACACAGAAAAATTACAAGCCGAGTTTGATGCTTTTAATCTAGGCGATCATGTGGGAGATTGTCCCAATACTGTGGCCCGAAATAGAAGCTTGTTACTTGATTACCTGCCAAGCATGACAAAAATTCAATGGTTAGAGCAAGTTCATGGTAATAATGTCGTTGTTGTTGAAAAACATCAAAATACGCCTATTGTCGCTGATGCTGCGATAACACATAGTCAGCACATCGCTTTAGCCATAATGACCGCCGACTGTTTACCTATTTTGTTATCAAATAAAGATGGTAGCGAAATTGCGGCCATTCATGCAGGTTGGCGACCACTAGCCGCAAATATAATCGAACGTACCATTAGAAAAATGCATAGTGCGGCCGATGAGATTTTCGCATGGATGGGCCCTTGTATTGGTCCTCAAGCTTTTGAAGTTGGCCCAGAGGTAAAACAGGCATTCTGTCAAATGTCAGTAAAATTTGAATCTGCTTTCCAACCTGTGCCATTTTTAAATAATGGCAGAACAGAGGGAAAGTTTCTGGCCAATTTACAGTTAATCGCCGAGTTACAACTCTTGGCATTAGGGGTTACCAATATCACTAAAATTGCAGACTGTACTTATAAGCATAGTGCTAAGTATTATTCTTATCGCAGAGACGGAAAAACCGGGCGTATGGCTAGCGTAATATGTATGCATTCACTCTAGTAAAAATTATCCCTTATAAATAAGGTGATTATTTAAAAGTGTTCTGTTGATTTAGGTCAAAGTTTTAGCGACTCTTTTCTTGAAAACCCTCCTTGGTGTCCTTATAACATAGATAACTAAACTGTAAGCCCAGTAACATGGCACTAGGAGAACATTAATGCGTTTAGAAAAATTTACCCAGGCTTTTCAAGTAGCAATATCTGATGCGCAATCCATCGCATTAGGTAAAGATCATCAATTTATCGAGCCAATACATTTAATGCTTGCGTTATTAAATCAAAACGCCAGCAGTATTATCCCTTTATTAAAAAGTGCCGGTATCAATGTGCGAACGTTAAGATCGCAAGTTGAAGTGGCTCTCGAAGAATTAGCACATGTGTCGGGCACAGGCGGTGAAGTGCAGCTATCGTCTGCCATGGGTAATATTTTAAACCTTTGTGATAAATTTGCCCAAAAGCATGGCGACAAATTTATCTCCTCAGAAATATTTATGCTAGCGGCGTTACAAGATAAAGGTAAGTTAGGTCAAATTCTTAAAGGCTTAGGGGCGAGTGAACAACGTATACAAGACGCGATAGTTCATATTCGTGGCGGTAAGAATGTTGATGATGCTAACGCGGAAGAAGTGCGTCAAGCATTGGATAAATACACCATTGATCTAACCGAACTAGCAGAGCAAGGAAAGTTAGATCCAGTTATTGGTCGCGATGATGAAATCAGGCGTACCATTCAAGTATTACAGCGCCGCACTAAAAATAACCCGGTATTAATTGGTCAGCCAGGTGTTGGTAAAACCGCGATTGTTGAAGGCCTAGCTCAACGCATTGTCGATCATGAAGTACCAGAAGGTATTCGAAATAAACGCGTATTGTCACTTGATATGGGCGCACTCGTTGCCGGCGCTAAATATCGTGGAGAATTTGAAGAACGTCTTAAAGCGGTACTCAGTGAATTAAGCCAGTTAGAAGGGCAAGTCATCTTATTTATTGATGAACTACACACTATGGTTGGCGCGGGTAAAGGTGACGGTGCTATGGACGCCGGTAATATGTTAAAGCCAGCGTTAGCACGCGGTGATTTGCATTGTGTTGGCGCTACTACATTAGATGAATATCGCCAATATATTGAAAAAGATGCGGCATTGGAACGTCGATTTCAGAAAATTATAGTCGATGAACCCAGTGTTGAAGATACCATTGCTATATTACGTGGTCTTAAAGAACGCTACGAACTCCATCATAATGTTGAAATAACAGATCCCGCTATTGTTGCCGCAGCAACCTTATCTCATCGCTATGTTAGCGATCGTCAATTACCCGACAAAGCTATCGATCTTATTGATGAAGCAGCTTCTAGTATTCGTATGCAAATGGATTCTAAGCCAGAGAACTTAGACCGATTAGAAAGGCGTTTAATTCAACTGAAATTGGAACAAAGGGCTTTATCAAAAGATTCTGATCCGGCCTCTAAAAAACGTTTGGACCTCATCTCGGATGAAATCGGCACTTGCCAAGTCAGTTATGACGAGTTGGATGAAGTCTGGAAAACCGAAAAAGCGGCACTACATGGTACACAAGCGATTAAAACTGATTTAGAGCATGCTCGTATTGAACTTGAAGCGGCTCGTCGCGTAGGCGATCTTAATACCATGGCCGAGTTACAATATAGTCGCATCCCTGATCTTGAAAAACAGCTAGATCTGGCTAGCCAAGCAGAAATGCAAGAAATGACCTTGCTGCGAAACAAAGTGACTGACGTAGAAATAGCTGACGTGTTAAGCCGAGCTACCGGAATTCCGGTTGCAAAAATGCTCGAAGGTGAATGTGACAAATTATTGCAAATGGAAGATAACCTGCACAAACGCGTTATTGGGCAATCAGAAGCGGTAGTTTCAGTATCAAATGCTATTCGTCGCTCAAGGGCAGGTTTGGCAGACCCAGATCAACCCATAGGCTCATTCCTATTTCTTGGCCCTACTGGTGTAGGTAAAACAGAATTAACTAAAGCTTTAGCTCACTTTCTTTTTGATAGTGAAGATTCATTGGTGCGAGTTGATATGTCAGAGTTTATGGAGAAACACTCTGTTGCACGTTTAGTGGGAGCGCCTCCAGGTTATGTCGGTTATGAGGAAGGTGGCTATTTAACTGAAGCGGTGAGACGTAAACCCTATTCTGTTATTTTACTTGATGAAATTGAAAAAGCGCATCCTGACGTTTTTAATATTTTACTACAAGTATTAGATGACGGACGCTTAACTGATGGGCAAGGGCGTACGGTCGACTTTAAAAATACGGTTATTATTATGACCTCCAACATTGGCTCAGATATTATTCAGGAATATGTTGATGACAGCCAATATCCGCAAATGAAAGCTCGGGTAATAGCAGAACTTGGAAATCACTTCAAGCCAGAGTTTATTAATCGGGTCGATGAAACCGTAGTGTTTCATCCCTTACTTGCTGAGCAAATTAAAAGTATCGCCAGTATTCAAATATCGGCCTTAACTAAGCGATTAGAAGAACGCGATATCACCATGACATTATCGGAAGAAGCGTTATCTTTTGTTGCGGCGGCAGGCTTTGATCCAATTTTTGGTGCTAGACCTTTAAAACGCTCTATCCAGCAAGAAATTGAAAACCCTTTAGCACATAAACTACTGGCTAACGAATTCTCCGCGGGTGATCATATATTTGTTGAGCTTGTTGATAATAACTTGAATTTCACCGTTAAAGCTTAGTGGCGTTATCGTAAGCTAATATACCCTAGATGCAGGCTGACAATGTTTACTGATTTAATCAGTACAGTAAACTTCAGCCTGTTTTTTATTCATCGTTAACTGTTGCTGTTTTTCTAATGCCGTTAATATCTCTACACTACCTTGCCCATTTTTATATTGAATTGTATCAAAATTGGCTAATGTTGTTATATTTTCGCGAGCAGTTAAACACTTCTCATCATTAAGCTCATGGTTAACATTACTTTTCTCGCTACTATCACCCAAAGTATTATTTTGTAATTTTAAAGCTTCATCACTACTCGCTTCATCAGTAATGACGGAAGATTTTTTGTTATTTGACATACTAATTTCGATATAGTCATCACGGTCTGGCTGATGTTGACTAAAATGAACGACATTGTGTTCGTCGAACCAACGATAAACTGTTATTTTTTCAGCTGCAAAGACATCAAAATACACTAATGTGACTAAACAGAATGACAAGGTTTTAATGTGCATATTGATACCTATCCATAAGTTAATACTTAATTTCCCTGTTATGAGCATAATGAGCTAAAACAATAGTCACTGGCGACTATTCTGTAATCACTATAATGTTTTATAACAACACCAAGACCAGTTTACAAATGTTTGCTAGTTTTATTAATCATTCATGGGTACTACAGCTACCGTTAATAATTAAACTTATGCTAGATTAGAGCTCTCTATTCATATTAACGTATTTCGGTTTTACTTATGCCAGACAAACATAATGACGATTCGCTGCAAACTCGTGGCATTTATCTTTTACCCAACTTATTAACCACTGCAGGATTGTTTTCTGGCTTTTATGCCGTTATATCATCAATGAATGGGCATTTTATTAGTGCCGCGGTTGCTATCTTTATTGCGATGATTTTCGATGGTTTAGATGGCCGAGTTGCACGAATGACTAATACTCAAAGTGAGTTTGGCGCAGAATATGACAGTATGGCTGATATGTTGTCATTTGGCATAGCACCAGGAATAGTAGCATATAATTGGGCGCTTTCAAGTTTTGGCAAGTTTGGTTGGTTAGCCGCATTTGTTTATGTTGCTTGTGCAGCATTGCGTCTTTCACGCTTTAATACCCAAGTTGGCATCGCCGACAAACGCTATTTTCAAGGCTTAGCTAGCCCAGCCGCCGCAGGCGTTGTTGCTAGCCTTATTTGGGTTGGTAGCGAATATAAAGTTAACGGTCAAGACTATGGTTATTTTGTTGGAATTATTACCATCATACTTGGCCTGTTAATGGTGAGTAATTTTAGATACAACAGCTTTAAGGAAGTTGACTGGAAAGGTAAGGTAAATTTTGTTGTTGTACTATTAATAGTGCTCGCCTTTGTGGTTATTGCATCGAGTCCTGAAAATATCCTGCTTATTATATTTGCTTTCTATGCTTGTTCAGGACCATTTACCACTATCCGCTCAGTAAAGAAATTGAAATTAGAGCATGTAGTGGGTGACGATCAAGATGCAGACTTTCACCGTTATAGTGAAAATAAAGCGACGGATGCCGAAAAAGTAGCAGAAGAAGAGACTAAATCAAAAAAAGAGCCTGAAAAATAAAGCTAATCACCTTATATAAACCATGCTTACACATTTATTACTCAGTCGCTTTATTACTTCTAAGTATAATCTAAGTATAAAAAGCGAAATATATAAGATAAAAGCAGCAGTATTTAGCGCTTATTTCATCTTGTTAGAACGAAAAAACAACGTCTTGCTTAATTAAAAGGCAAATAGTCATTTAATCGCAATTTAATTGATATTAGGTGTTGACGTGAAGCCAGAAATCGCTAGAATGCGCTCCAGTTCCAAGGGGTAACCCAAACGAACGGTTTTAATAGCTTAACTACTCTTTATAAGAGCTAAACAGTTAAGTTAACGTTTTAAAAATGAGTTTGAATCTTCTGAAAAGAAAGTTTAAAAAATATAAATAAAACGTTGACATTAAAACTCAGGTGCGTAAAATGCGCATCTCGCTTCAGGCAAGGCCTGTAGCAACGAATTACTTTACGGTATAGAGCGAATGAGATTCTGTATCGGTTAGTTATCTTCTTTGAAGAAACTAACTTTCTTTAACAATTAGTTATCATGCAATTTGTGTGGACACTCACATTAACG
>NZ_JACGVE010000081.1:0-129979 GCF_014077065.1 Colwellia sp. MB3u-4
AAGCTATTAAAACCGTTCGTTTGGGTTACCCCTTGGAACTGGAGCGCATTCTAGAGATTTCTCGCTTCACGTCAACACCTAATATCAATTAAATTGCGATTAAATGACTGTTTGCTTTTTAATTAAGCAATGTGAGCAAATAGAAGCCGATACATACATTAATAAACACTAATGCGTAATAAATAGCGGGCTTTTGCTTAAGTTAATGCAAGTAACAATAGCCTTCAAACGCTTTTTATCTTAAATAATTAGCTTAATTGTAAGACGCTGTCTAATAATATTCTATTAGACCCTTCTATACGGTGTTCATTTCTAATACCCCTTGTTATGAATGAATACAAACTTACTTACCGCTAAGATTAGTTATTGAATAGCGCTTAGGTTTAATTTTTTAGCATGACTAGTTAGTTATAGAGTGCAGAAGGCATTGTTGACTGGATTGAATGCAAGGTTTGAAAACGAAAAAAGCCGCTAGATAACTAGCGGCTTTCATATTTAATATTGTTATACCTTACAGTAAATCAATAGATGGCGGTGAGGGAGGGATTCGAACCCTCGAAGGCTTGCGCCTTACACGCTTTCCAGGCGTGCTCCTTCGGCCACTCGGACACCTCACCGTTTTAATCACTATCTATTAAGCTCCTCGTACCGAGCTGCGCTATGTTAGAAAAATAATCTCTATAACGCAACCTAATTTCAACAAAGTTAAAGCAGTTGCTTATTTAACAACCAACGTATAATAAGATTACTTATTTTTGTTCATTTCAGTATTAAAATTTAACATGCGGTCTAGAGATTTAAGCGCTCCTGTGCGAAGTTTCATATCAACGAAGACTTCTCTACCTTCTGGGTTTAACAGTGCTTGTTCAATTTCCTTTAAGCCATTCATTGCCATCCACGGACAATGTGCGCAACTACGACATGTAGCACCTTCGCCAGCTGTTGGTGCTTCAAAGAATTCTTTATCAGGGCATAACTGTTGCATTTTATAAAAAATACCACGGTCCGTCGCCACAATGAATTTTTTATTGGGTAGTGCTTGAGCCGCTTTAATTAATTGGCTAGTTGACCCTACCGAATCGGCCAGATCAATTATTTCTGCTGGTGATTCCGGATGAACAAGCACGGCAGCATCTGGATGAAGCGCCTTCATATCAATGAGTGCTTTGGTTTTAAACTCATCATGAACAATACAAGCACCTTGCCACATGATCATGTCGGCACCCGTTTGCTTTTCAATGTATGCACCTAGATGGCGATCAGGACCCCAAATAATTTTCTCACCCAGGTCATCAAGATGCTCAACAATTTCTAAAGCGCATGATGAAGTCACTATCCAATCAGCACGAGCTTTAACAGCGGTAGAAGTATTAGCATAGACCACAACGGTTCTGTCAGGGTGTTGATCACAAAAAGCACTAAACTCTTCAATTGGACAACCTAAATCTAACGAACATGTGGCTTCTAATGTAGGCATTACCACTGTTTTTTCTGGGGTCAGTACTTTTGACGTTTCACCCATAAAACGCACACCCGCTACAATCAAAGTCTCTGCAGGATGGTTGTTACCAAATCTTGCCATTTCTAATGAATCAGCTACACAACCACCGGTTTCTTCTGCTAATGCTTGAATTTCAGGATCAGTGTAATAATGTGCAACAAGTACAGCGTTTTTTTCTTTCAATAATAATTTGATACGTGCTTTATACTCTTCACGCTCTACAGCACTTAGTGGCGTAGCCTTTTTGGGGAATTGAAAGTCAAAGTCAACGGCTAAATTTGCTTGGGTCATATGTCTTCTCAATGAGTGCCTTTAAAATCGTAAGAATTATAAGGTATAGAAGAATAAAAGTGTACTACGAATATGGTTCAAGGTGGATAAGAAATATAAAAATTAAGTTACTGATATGAAGAATGGTGTAGGTGCTTAGGTAAAATAAAACATTACTGAGGTATAAGATAGGGTTTTTAAAAGTGGTCGGTCGTGAAGGATTTGAACCTTCGACAAATTGGTTAAAAGCCAACTGCTCTACCAACTGAGCTAACGACCGATAAACTACTTTTAATTTTTAATAATGAAACCGCATGGTGCTAATTTCAATGCCACTATGTTCTTAACTATCAAGTATCAAGGTTAAGAGAAGTGGTCGGTCGTGAAGGATTTGAACCTTCGACAAATTGGTTAAAAGCCAACTGCTCTACCAACTGAGCTAACGACCGTCATATATTCTGAAACAAATACCAAACACTTTTATTGGTAAAAAAGTGGTCGGTCGTGAAGGATTTGAACCTTCGACAAATTGGTTAAAAGCCAACTGCTCTACCAACTGAGCTAACGACCGGTATTTGTTCCCGCTGGACTACTCGTCCAATGCGGGGCATATAATACTCATAATATTTTTAAGTGCAACAACAATCGTCGACTTTTTTGCACTTTATTGTTTGTTCGAACAAAAAGCCACCAAAGCGCACAACTTATAAGCAAAAATTATGGTTTGATACTATTTAATCGTGGTTGCGCTAGTTTTGCAGCACTTGAATTAGGGTATTGCGCTATCAGCTTTTTGTATACGGCAATCGCTTTGGTTTCATTATTTTCTTTTTGCTCAACCATAGCAAGCTTTAACATTGCGTCACTACGTTTACTGGAATCAGGATAATTACTCACCACTACATCAAATTCTTGACGTGCTTGAGTTAACTCACCTTTGTTAAACAATAACTGTCCTAACCAATAATGGGCGTTCGCTGCATAAGTCGAGTTAGGATACCTTTGATTAAACGCTTCAAACTCAGGAATAGCTTGTTCGTAACGCTTATCTTTTAACACCATATTAACCGCACGATCATAGGCTTCATTTTCAGTTAAGTTATTACTGTAATTTACCTTACCTGCATCACCGCTAGGTGCAATGATTGTTGCGGGTATTTGATTTGCTGGTTTTAGTGCTTCTGATACTCTGCGATCAAGCTCTTGATACAACTCACGTTGACGGTCAAGTACCTGACTCAATTGATAAGTGTGTAACTCAGTGATGCCACGAAGCTCGTTCACTTCGTTTTGCAGTTCATCGAGTTGTCGTTGAACGTTAACTTGGGCTCTGTTACGGGCATCAAGTTTGCGTTCAAGACTAACCAGCTGTTCACTCAAGCTTAATTTGGCAGCCTTGGTAGGCGTGCCAGCGGTTACTTCAATAACAGGAGCCCGTTCAGCTGCTACTGCCAAATTGGCAGCCACAGCGAACGTCATCCCGAATAGAATACTATTGGGTTTCATTTCATTACCTGATTAGTAGACCAACACGGCACGACGGTTTTTAGCAAACGCGCCTTCGCTACGATCTTTAACCATTGGTTTTTCTTCGCCGTAACTTACTGTGCTTAATTGTGCAGCTGAAACGCCCATGTTCTCTAAAAACGTTTCAATAGCTTTTGCACGGCGTTCGCCTAATGCAATGTTATATTCAGGTGTACCACGTTCATCAGCATGACCTTCAATTAACACGTTGACCGTTGAGTTTTCGTTAAGAAACTCAGCATGTGCTTCAAGAATAGCGACAAAATCACCACTTACTGTTGATCTGTCAAAATCAAAATAAACAATATGCTCTGAACGTAATTTTTCAATTTCTTGACGTTTTTTAGCTTCAATAGCATCAGCACGTTGCATTGCTTCAACTTTTACAAGTTCGGCTGCTTCACGAGCTTTTTGTTCAGCCATAACGGCTTCATTTTTTTGCATCGCACTAGCGTCTTCGCTAGCTGAGTCAGATGAACTACAAGCCGATAAAGCCATGATAGGTAAAACAACCGCTAAGGCTTTTACTGTTTTATTAAAGCGCATTTTATGTGTCCTTATTATTTACAAATTAAATTACTAATAATTATTATAAAAATGGTGACCATGAAGGTGACTTCACTTCGCCATTAAGTGCTGGCAACCTTGCCTTAAATCTTCCATCTACGGAAACTAAACTTAGTACCTGACGGTTATTGTGTAAAGTACTATAAATAATCATACCACCGTTAGGTGATATACTTGGTGATTCGTCCAAACGTGTTGTGGTTAACACTTGAAAAATCCCTGAATCAAATTCTTGCTTGGCTAGATGATACTTACCGTTTGTACGATTTACCATCACTAATTGACGACCATCAGGTGTTAATGAGCCACCTAGGTTCATTTCGCCATCAAAAGTTAGCCTTCTAATTTTGCCATCTACTAAACTTACCCGATATAGCTGCGCTCTTCCACCCCGTTCTGAACTAAATATCAATGACTTGCCGTCTGGTGTCCAACTGGGTTCAGTATCAATGGCACGATGACGGGTTATACGTCGTAACTTTTTCGTTGCAACATTCATCACGTAAAGCTCAGGATTATCATCTTTAGACAATACCATTGCCAGTTTTTTACCATCTGGTGACCAATTAGGTGCGCTGTTGATACCCTCAAACGAGCTGATTAAATTACGTTGCCCAGAATAAATATCAATAATATGAATTTGTGCTTGTCGATTTTCAAAGGTTACATAAGCTAACTGATTACCACTGGGGTGCCACGATGGTGACATTAATGGCTCTTTTGAACTTAATAAAACATGTTCGTTAAAACCATCGTAATCGGCAATAGCTAACTGATAAGGATATTCACCTTGATCGCGCACAATAACATAGGCAATTTTTGTTAAAAATGCACCGCGGGTACCTGTGAGCTTTTCATAAACAGCATCACTGATACGGTGGGCATAACGACGAAATTGATCGGCGCCAATCTCAACGGTACTTTCATCCAAAATATGATCTGAGGTACGCACTAACTTGCCATTACTTAACATTTGCGTTTCGCCACCGGTAACTTGGCCACGAATAACATCAACCAGCTGGTATTTAATTTGATAACGACCTATCGAGGTTTCGCTAACTTCACCAATAACAACGGCTTCAACACCTTCACTTGCCCAAGCGCTGTAATCAATTTCACTATCCTTGTTAGGTACCTGAGGATAACGTGAGGCTTTAATTGGACTAAATTTACCACTGCGTAGTAAATCATCACTGACCACTGTAGATAAACGCTCTGGCATGACACCCGTTCCGGTCCATTTAAATGGCAACACAGCAATGGGCCGTGCACTATCAACACCTTCGGTGATAACAATTTCTAACGTTGCCCTTACCTGCTGCGAAAACACTGCAGCAAAGAATAGTAAAAATAAAGTTACATTTTTCATAGCGTCGATTATCTTCCTAATATATACAAAAACTTAATTAAATTTGTCTGGTGCTACCGTTAAACTGATCGTTCTCATTTCTCGAAATATTTCAGGGTCTTTAGAAACAGGTAAAGTACCCGCTTTATATACCGCTGTTTTTGCTGCTTCACAAACTCGTCTGTCGCCTTGGCCTGTGACCACATTGGTCACAAAACCTGAGGGTGCTAGACTTATGGTTAACTTACAAGATTTACCTTCCATCGTGCTACGGTCAGTGATCAAATTACGCTTTATGGTTTGCGTTATTAATGCGGTAAACCGACCAATTTCTGTCATCATTTGTTGGCGACGAGCCTGTTGACGATTGGCCATTTCTTCAGCCATTTGTTGCTCTAATAACTTTTGCTGAGCGGCACGTTCTCGATCTTCTTGCTGTTTACGTTTTTGCTCTGCCGCTTTCTTTTTACGTAAATCTTCTGCTTTTTTAGCTGCTTGCTCTTCTTTTATTCGCTTAGCTTGCGCGTCTGCTGCGGCTTTGTCAGCTTGCGCTCTTTCAAGCTCTTTTTGTTTGCGC
The DNA here is from genome assembly GCF_014077065.1 of Colwellia sp. MB3u-4. Taxonomy (NCBI): domain Bacteria; kingdom Pseudomonadati; phylum Pseudomonadota; class Gammaproteobacteria; order Alteromonadales; family Colwelliaceae; genus Colwellia; species Colwellia sp. MB3u-4. The sequence continues at coordinate 5,791 of NZ_JACGVE010000081.1, forward strand.
TGTTTGTCTGCCGCATTTGCTTTAGCTTGAGACTTTTTAGCCGCGCTGTCAGCTGCCTTTTTTTCTTGCTCTTTTATCTTACGCTGACGTTCAAGACTCTTAATGCGTTTTTCTTCATTTAGTTGTTTTTCTTTTGCGGCGGCAATACTATTTTCAAGATTTTTAAGCTTTTGAGCGTCATCGGCCTTTTGCTTTTTAATCTTATTAATTTGCGCCTCTACTTTACTTCTTTCAACAACAACCGCTTGAATAGGCTCCATTTGTACTGACGTTGGCGTCGATTTTGGTGGCGATGAGAAATCACCCCACAACAAAACAACAGCAAGTACTATGTGTATGGCAAAACTTAACGCTAAGGGAGTTGAATACTTCGATGACACTACTTACTCTCCGGGGTATCAGTCATTAAACCAACAGATGGTACACCTGCTATTTTTTGTAACATCACCATTAATTGAATAACCGCATCATAAGAAACCGCACCATCGCCATTAACCACCACGGGGGTATCAGGTGCCAACTTTAAATGTGCGGCGACTAAGGTGGCAACTTCTTCTGCCGACATAGGTTCATTTTTGCTGGTTCCAACCGCCAGATAATAGTTGCCATTAGCATCAACTGAAGCCACTAAAGGCGGTTTCATGTCTTTACTTAGAGGTTGTGCATCAGCTTGCGGTAAATCAACTTTAACGCCTTGTGTTATCAGCGGTGCCGTTACCATAAAAATAATCAGCAACACTAACATTACGTCAATATAAGGTACTACATTTATCTCAGCAACCTTGCGGCGCCTGACTCGATTATACATAGTTAATCTCTACCTTAGCCGTGTTGCTCTGTCGCTGTTTGTCTTTGTAATATACTTGAAAATTCGTCCATAAAGTTACCATAGCTATTTTCAATTTTTTCAACATTATGACTAAAACGGTTAAATGCCATCACGGCAGGAATGGCGGCAAACAACCCCATTGCAGTCGCGATTAATGCCTCGGCAATACCGGGCGCAACCATAGCCAGAGTGGCTTGCTCAACCGCACCTAGGGCAATAAATGAATTCATGATACCCCACACGGTACCAAACAAACCAATATAAGGGCTTATTGAGCCAACGGTGGCCATAAAGGGCAAATGTGTTTCCAAGTTATCGACTTCTCTTGACATTGCCACGCGCATTGCCCGGTGGGTGCCGTCAACTATCACTTGTGGTGAATAGCCATGCGATTTACGTAAACGAGCAAATTCACGAAAACCAGAAACAAAAAGACTTTCAATACCGTCAATATGCTCTTTGGCAGAAACTTCACTGTAGAGCTTACTTAAATCAGCCCCACTCCAAAATTTGTCTTCAAAGTCTTTTAATTGTATTTTAGCTGCAAGCAATACTTTACGACGTTGAAAAATCATGGTCCAACAGGCAATTGAAAATCCTAATAAGGTCAACATGACCAGCTGAACTAATAAACTGGCCTGTAAAAATAAATCAAAAAACGAAATTTCAGCTGACACGTTTTAATGCTCCTAATATGCTTTTGGGGATAGTACAAGGTTTAGGTTTTGCTAGAGCCAAGTTAACACAAGCGACTTTAATCTCAGCCGTACATAATGTTATCTGGTTCTGGTTCACAAGTTGCTGTGAAAATACCAAACTCGCAGACTTTAATCGGCTTATTGTTGTGGTCATTGTTAGCAAGTCATCAAGTTTTGCTGATGCCTTATTGTCCATTGCCACCTTTGTGACCACAAAACCGATATTTTGTTCTAAAAATATTGATTGATTAATGCCAAGTTCGCGCAGCCATTCTGTTCTAGCGCGTTCAAAAAACTTTAAATAGTTCGCGTAATAAACGATACCACCGGCATCGGTATCTTCATAGTAAACACGTACGGTGTGTTGATGACTGCTTAATGACATTAAATTTTTCGATTTATCTTAGTATAAAATTTTCAAGTGCTTATCTTAATAGATAAAGCTCACACGGAACAAGAGCTAAGGTACTTTCTTTGTAAAAATTTCAACAATAAATCTAATTACGGATCTTTTATTAGTCTAATATTATAAAAAATCATTACTGATCAGCGACTGTAAATGGTTACTCTCCTTATATTAATGCAAGATTACTATAATTTATTTCGCATTAGTTTTCCTAATGATTAACATAAATTATTTTTGTTTGTGTTGCTCAACTCATCGGACTAGAATAGCCTTGTTGTTTGAGCTAGCGCACGAATTTTGTTTTTTACATTTTTCATCTTAGCCCACAAATGTTTTGATAGGTGTTGTTACCTTTCTCTGTTATATATTTTCTAGGATCCCCATTTCCTTTTAGCAGCTTATATTTTAAGTTGGCCCACATAGATTTATGTGGGCTTTTTTTTACTTAAAATTCAAAGAATAAACATCGACGTTCTTTCACATCCATGTGACCACGCCATACCGTTCATCCTGAACATAAAAAGCACCCTAAGGTGCTTTTTATAACGGTAAAAACTTAGCAGTTAACTTGGAAAGTCTAAGCCAAAGTGCAGATAAGCTCTACTTGTAGCAATTCGCCCGCGCGGTGTGCGTTGTAAAAAACCTTGCTGGATTAAAAAAGGCTCTAATACATCTTCAATGGTTTCACGTTCTTCGCCAATGGCAGCGGCAATGTTATCAAGACCAACGGGGCCGCCGGCAAATTTATCAATGATCGCTTCCAATAATTTCCGGTCCATTAAATCGAAACCTTCATTATCTACCTCTAACATATCTAAGGCACTAGCAGCGGTTGCTTTACTGACTATACCGTCAGTTTTTACATCCGCGTAATCTCTGACTCTGCGTAATAAGCGATTAGCAATTCGCGGTGTACCACGAGAACGCCTTGCGACTTCAAATGCTCCCGCTTGAGCAATGTCTAAATCTAAGAAATGTGCTGAACGCATGACAATTTCGGTTAACTCTTGCGTGTTATAAAATTCTAGCCGTTGCACTATCCCGAAACGATCGCGAAGTGGTGAGGTTAACGCGCCTGCGCGAGTTGTTGCACCAATTAAGGTAAAGGGCGGTAAATCAAGTTTTATAGAGCGGGCTGCTGGCCCTTCGCCGATCATAATATCTAACTGATAATCTTCCATTGCTGGGTAAAGAATTTCTTCTACCACAGGACTTAAACGATGAATTTCATCGATAAACAAGACATCATTTTCTTCAAGGTTAGTCAGTAATGCCGCCAAATCACCGGCTTTTTCCAATACCGGACCTGAGGTAGCCCGAACACTTACGCCCATTTCATTGGCGACAATATTGGCTAAGGTGGTTTTACCTAAACCCGGTGGACCAAAAATTAACAAATGGTCAAGCGGCTCGCGTCTTTTCAAAGCCGCCGCAATGAAAATTTCCATTTGAGACTTTACATGAGCCTGCCCAGTATAGTCGGACAACATTTTAGGCCTAATAGCCCGGTCAACCGTTTCATCTTCACGGGTGGCTACGGGTTCAATTAATCTGTCTGCTTCTATCATGTATTACTCATTGTAAAAAATCATTGAAAAAATCATTGAAAAATTTTATCGTCATCACGTTCGGCTAAAAATTGTTATCGTCGATATGGCGAAGTGATTAATACTTATAACATGGCTTTTAAGGCACCACGGATCAAATCTTCGCTACTTTTGTCAGGATGAAAAACTGATTTAACTGCTTTGTCTGCTTGTAGCTGACTATACCCTAAAGAAACTAAGGCGTTAATAGCATCGCCTTTACTATCACTGATAAAGGCATTGGCTTGATGAACATCCGTTGGCATCATATGCACCAAAGCGTCACTGCTGTCAGTTTGCCAATCTTTTAATCTATCGCGCATTTCAATCAACAAGCGTTCCGCTGTTTTTTTACCAACACCGGGTATTTTCACTATGGTGGTTAAATCGTCATGTATAACACAACTGACAAATTGATCGGCAGACATGCCTGACAAAATAGCCAAACCTAATTTAGGCCCAACACCATTAACCTTGATCAGTAAGCGAAACAGTTTACGCTCCACTTTATTAGCAAAGCCATAAAGTAATTGTGCATCTTCACGTACCACAAAGTGGGTATATAAAGTCGCTTCTTGATTAACCTCGCCAAGGGCATAAATACTGGTCATTGGCATTGTCACTTCATAGCCAACACCATTACATTCAATTAAAATTTCGGGGGCCATTTTTTCTATTAATATGCCACGTAAACGTCCAATCACGGCTTAACCTTTGCTTGATATACTATATGACAACACCATACCACTAGATATTTATACAGTAAAGTTTACGCCCTGAATTATTTAAAGCGGTGCGCAAATAACGATAATACTAAACAAATAGCTATTAGCGTAAGCGTCCACGTACTGTTTTAGTGGCTTGGCCTGAGAGTTTACTGATCGAGTCGTGACTGTGCGCATGACAAAGTGCAACGGCCAGTGCATCGGCGGCATCAGCTTGAGGTGTGCCCGGTAATTTCAAAATAGTTTTCACCATGTGTTGCACTTGAGTTTTATCTGCCGCACCTGTACCCACAACCGATTGCTTAATTTGTCTAGCAGAGTATTCTGCAATCGTTAAACCATTGTTCGTCGCCGCAACAATAGCCGCACCTCTGGCTTGGCCTAACTTTAATGCAGAATCAGGATTTTTCGCCATAAAGACTTGCTCAATAGCAAACATGTCAGGTTGAAATTGCAAGATAAGCTCACTAACGCCAGCAAAAATTGTTTGCAAGCGCATACCTAAATCTTCACCTGCCGCTGTGGCTTTAATACAACCACTGCCTAAATAGGTAAAGTTACGGCCCGATTGTTTAATGACGCCATAGCCGGTTAAACGTGACCCTGGGTCAATACCTAAAATAATACTCACTCGTTATTTACCTTAATAAAAGCGTTAACTTTAAAATAATACTATTGAAAAAAAACGCACGAATAAGGCCTAAGTAGCATTAATTCGTGCGTTTTAATTGTTTTAACATTAACGCTTAATCACGTTAAAATTTTTCTAACCGACGTTATTCTGCTTTTGGCTCAGTATCAGTTTCTTTTGCCAAACAAGCAATGCCTAATTCAGCCAGTTGTGCTGGGTTTGCATGACCTGGCGCATTAGTTAACGGACACGCCGCAGTTGTTGTTTTCGGGAATGCCATCACATCACGAATTGAACTAGCTCCAGTCATCAGCATCACTAAACGGTCTAAACCAAAGGCTAAACCGGCATGTGGTGGCGCACCGTATTGTAATGCTTCTAGTAGGAAACCAAACTTTTCTTGCGCTTCTTCATCGCTAATACCCAGAATGCGAAATACAGCGGCTTGCATATCTTGATTATGAATACGCACTGAACCACCACCTAATTCACAGCCATTAAGTACCATGTCATAGGCATCAGACAAAGCACCCACTGGGTTTGCTTCTAATTCAGCAGCGGTTAAATTGGTTGGCGCGGTAAACGGGTGATGAATAGCATGCATGTTGCCATCAGCTTCTTCAAACATTGGAAAGTCGACAACCCACAATGGTTTCCAATCACCTTGCAATAACTCAAGCTCTTCACCCACTTTTAAACGCAAAGCACCTAATGATTCAGTCACCACATTGTAAGTGTCTGAGCCGAAGAAAATAATATCGCCGGTTTTAGCATGAGTACGGGTTAATAAGGCATTAACGGCGGCTTCATCTAAGAATTTTAAAATCGGTGATTGTAAACCTTCAAGACCGGCATCAAGATCATTAACTTTTAACCATGGCATGCCCTTCGCACCGTAAATACCAACAAACTTAGTTAACTCGTCAATCCCTTTACGAGAGAATTTAGCGGCGCCTCCCGGTATACAAATAACGGCAACTCGGCCTTTATCGTCGTTAGCCGGGCCAGAGAACACTTTAAACTCTACATCTTTTAAGATGTCAGCCACGTCAACAATTTCAAGTGGATTACGTAAATCTGGTTTATCAGAGCCAAAACGAGTCATCGCCTCTAAATAAGTCATGCGCGGAAATTCACCTAAGTCTACGTTAAGTAGCTCTTGGAATAAGCCGCGGATCATAGTTTCAGTCACTTGCATCACTTGATCTGAACTCATAAATGAGGTTTCAATATCAATTTGAGTAAATTCTGGTTGGCGATCAGCACGTAAGTCTTCATCACGAAAACACTTAACGATTTGATAATAGCGTTCCATACCTGACATCATCAACAATTGTTTAAATAATTGTGGCGATTGCGGTAAAGCAAAAAATTGCCCTTTATGAGTACGACTAGGCACTAAATAATCACGCGCACCTTCAGGTGTAGCGGCTGTAAGAATGGGTGTTTCTATATCCAAAAAGCCTTGTGACTCAAGTGATGCACGCACCGCTGAAGTCACTTTAGCGCGAAAACGCATACGCTCAGTCATTTCTGGACGACGTAAATCAAGATAACGATATTTTAATCGTAACTCTTCAGAGTTCTTCTGATTTGAATCTAAAGGTAGCGGTGCTGACTTATTTAAAATAGTCAACTCTAAGCCCAACACTTCAATAGCGCCCGTTGCCATATCTTTATTCACTTGGCCATCAGGACGAGCGCGCACTTTACCTCTGATTTGCACGCAAAACTCATTACGCAAAGTGTTGGCTTTTTCAAGCACTTCAGGAAAGTCCGGGTCGTAAACAACTTGCACAATACCTTCACGGTCTCGTAAATCTAAGAAAATTACCGCACCTAAGTCACGACGACGATTAACCCAACCACAAAGTGTGACTTCCTGACCCACATGAGATTCATTAACCTCACCACAATAAAGACTACGCATGTATTTACCCTAAAATTCGAATAAGCTGAACAAGTTAACAGATGTTTTATAAATCTATAACTTGTGATGATAAAAATTGCCAACATTATAAAGCAATGCTAAGTAAAGTCACCCGACATTCAAGGAATAGTCTAATTAGACCCGTTCCGCTTCATTATGCCGGTTAATGATATTGATGATGCTTACCCCCTCAAGCTTTAAGTAGGTTTTTCATTCTATGCTAAGCACTGCCAATCATGGCGTAACGTCGGCTATAACGCCCTCAGCAGAACATAAAAACACATTACCTTGTTTATCAGAGAATATATCAGGTAAAATACGCTTTTATAGCCGCAAACGTTAGTATAGTTTTGACATCATGAAAACATCAGATACCGATTTAATTTTTTCTAATAAACAAAGTAAAATCAAAGACTTTGCATTCGACGCGCAAGTCGTAGAAGTTTTCCCCGATATGATCAGCCGCTCAGTGCCTGGTTATAGCACTATTATTGATACCATAGGCCGACTCAGTCAGCGCTATGTCACCGATAACAGCCAAGTTTACGACCTGGGCTGTTCGCTCGGCGCGGCAACATTGGCGATGCGTAAAGGTATCCGCGCAAAAAACTGTAAAATTATCGGTATTGATAGCTCAAGCGCTATGGTTGAACGCTGTAAAATGCATGTGAGTGCTTTTAAAGGTGAAACACCGGTTGAGATAATAGAAGCTAATATTCTTGATATTGAAATTAAAAATGCCTCTATGGTAGTGCTTAATTTTACTTTACAATTTATCGCGCCAGAACAACGTCAATTATTGTTAAATAAAATAGCTAAAGGCCTTAATCCCGGTGGTTTATTACTACTGTCAGAGAAAATAGCTCATACCGACAGCGTCTGCAACGAGTTACTCGTCGACTTACATCATGACTTTAAGCGTGCCAATGGTTATAGCGAATTAGAAATCGCCCAAAAACGTACCGCACTAGAAAACGTCATGCTCACTGATAATTTAGACACCCATTTAAAGCGTTTGAAACTGGCTGGCTTTAACCATAGCGCGCCTTGGTTTCAATGTTTTAACTTCTTTTCTCTGATCGCGATTAAATAACCCCATGATTTCATTTAACAACTTCTATCAAAAAATAGCGAGTAATCGCTTAAGTCACTGGCTTAACATTTTACCCGCGCAACTGACTCAGTGGCGTGAACAACATTTACACGGCGAGTTTGCCCAATGGCAAAAAACCTTAATGGCGTTACCAAAAACATCACCATCAAGTGTTGATATTAGTACCACAGTACGGGCAGGAGAACGCGCTGACATTAATGACGGTGAATATAAACGTTTAGAGAATTTACTGAAAAAGTTTAAACCTTGGCGTAAAGGCCCGTATCATATTCATGGGCTGCACATAGATACTGAATGGCGTTCCGATTTTAAATGGGATCGCTTAGCGCCGCATATTAGTGACTTAACTCATCGTTATGTACTCGATATTGGCTGTGGCAGTGGCTATCACTTGTGGCGTATGCGCGGTGCAGGTGCTGAGTTTGTTGTGGGTATCGACCCGACACAATTGTTTTTATCACAATTTCAAGCCATACAACATTTTGTTCAAGATGATCACGTTAACTTATTACCGCTAGGTGTTGAACAGTTGCCTGAGTTAAATGCCTTCGATACGGTATTTGCGATGGGCGTTTTGTATCATAGACGCTCGCCAATAGATTTTCTTTACCAACTAAAAGCGCAATTAGTTAAAGGCGGCGAACTGGTCTTAGAAACCTTAGTGGTCGATGGCGATGAAAATACCGTGTTAGTGCCGGGCGAGCGCTACGCGAAAATGCGCAATGTTTGGTTCTTACCCAGTTGTGAGGCTATGTGTGCATGGCTTGAACGTTGTGGTTTTAAAAATATTCGTGTGGTTAATACTGATATCACTGCCCTTGACGAACAACGTAAAACTGATTGGATAGATACTGAATCATTACAAGACTTTCTTGACCCTGATGATAACAGTAAAACCATTGAAGGCTACCCAGCGCCAAAACGGGCAATATTTATTGCCAATAAATAGCCTTATGTTGGTTAACTTTCACTAAAACACAATGCTATTTCACCACGAGGGACAGAGGGATTTCGTCCTTCGGTGAGAAGAGTAAAAAAATTAAAGCAATGTCATAACTTTCGACATTAAATTTATTACGTGTTTACTCAGTGTTAACTCCTTCTTTTCTCATGCTTTCCTCCCTGTAAATCCTAAAAAAATTCACAGGAAGAAGTGAATGAGGACTGAATGAGGACTGAATGAGATAAAAAACACTAAACCATGTCACAATCGAGAAACGTTGTCCTACACCAATAAAAGCAAAATAAATTAACGTAATGTCTTACTCAATATCAACCGACCTTCATTAAATTTACTCAGTGTTGACGCCTTCTTTTCTCATACTTTACTCCCTGTAAATCCTCCTTGTAAATACTAAAAAATTCACCACCGAGAGACTTGGCTCTGCACCTAGAGGGAAAAAATTAAAGTCGTGGTCAAACGGCTAGCAAGTGCTGAGTAAGAGCTAACTTAATGGCTTGGGTATTACCTTCCTTTAAAGAATAATATACTATTTGTATCATACGGTTAATTCAGCTTGAAAACAGAGGCATCATGGACAATCCTTGGCAAATAAGACGATTAGAGCGAGTCGCAAAAAGACATCAAGATCACCGCAGCCCATTTCAACGTGACCGAGCACGTATTCTCCATTCAGCCGCATTTCGACGACTACAATCAAAAACCCAAGTGATGGGTAGTGGTCAAAGTGACTTTCATCGCACCCGATTAACCCATTCTTTAGAAGCGGCACAAATTGGTAGCGGCATTATCGCGCAAATTCGCAGTAAATATCCTGAGCATAGCGCTGCCCTACTGCCTAATGACGACAGTTTGATTGAAGCATTATGTTTAGCGCATGATATCGGCCACCCTCCTTTTGGCCATGGTGGAGAAATTGCCCTACATTATATGATGCGTGATTATGGTGGCTTTGAAGGCAATGGACAAACCTTTCGTATCGTGGCGCACTTAGAACCGTTTAGTGAACATTTCGGTATGAACTTAACCCGCAGAACACTACTGGGCTTAATAAAATATCCACAAACCTTAAACAATTTACAACAAAATATTCCGCAAGCAATACCGGCATCTTTTCGCCAATTAGAAACGTCGAAATGGCAGCCACCCAAAGGCTTATATCTTGACGATATTGATATGTTTAATTGGGTATTAGCGCCTTTATGTCAGTCAGACAAAGCACTTTTTCAACAATTTACCAGCAAAGCGAATAGCCATAGTAAAACCAATTATAAATCTTTAGATTGCTCGATGATGGAATTAGCCGATGATATTGCCTATGGCATTCATGACCTAGAAGATGCCATAGTTACCGGCGTGGTTAATCAACAAGACTTTGATGAAAATGTGATCAAAAGGCTACTAAAAATAGACGATGAGTGGCTGCACGATTATAGCTTAAGCTTAGCGGATAATCTTTTTAGTCCTCAACGCTATCAGCAAAAAGAAGCCATTGGCGGTTTAGTGAATTACTTAATAACAGCCGTCGAATTAGATGATATTAACGCAACCAAAGTGTGTAACTTTCAAGAACCACTTTTACGCTATAATGCCGTGCATCCGTTAATTGCCGCTCAAGTGCTACAGATTTTCAAAGACTTTGTTTATCAATTTGTGATCAAGCAAACGTCAATTCAACGGTTGGAATATCGTGGTCAGCAAATTGTGATGGAATTATTTCAAGCCTTGTCTTCCGACCCTGAGCGCTTATTACCTAAAAACACCGCCATGCGTTGGCTACAAGCAAAAGAAAACAAGCTCAATCAACACCGTGTTATCGCTGATTATGTCGCAGGGATGACCGATGAATATGCCACCAAACTTTATCAAACCTTATTTTTACCCATAGGACAAACTGGGTTTGGTCAACACGACTATTAACTTATCCAGCAGATAACCTAAGCAGGTGCTGATAAGTTAAGTACCACTAAAAAATAGTATGCACTGTAATAACCCATGGAGAGGTTTTTCTAACGATGGCTAATATGCTAGATATTTATTGTGGCAGCAACGCCTTAAAAACAATACAAGCACACGGTTTTAAACAAGAACTTTTTACCACTATGCTGGGCGCCAGTGGTGGGCCAAAATGGTTTAGCTTATTTGGCTTAGACAAATACCTTTTTGGTGAATATTTTAAAGATCGTCGCACTGAATTAAATTTAGTCGGTTCGTCAGCAGGGGCATTTCGCTTTGCCGCCCTTAGCCAGCAAGATCCCGTTGCGGCGATTACGCGCTTAGCGACACTCTATTCACAAACCACCTATTCGGAAAAAGCTAAAAATAAAGAAATTACCGCCAAAGCAATAGCCCTACTTGAAGAAGTCTTAGGTGCGAACGGCAGTGATGAAATTATCAACAATCCAATTTTCAAAGCACACTTTATTGTCGCAAAATGCCGTGGCTTAACTGCTTTTGAGCAAAAAACGCCGTTAATGTTGGGGTTAATATCAAGCATGGTATTTAATCAAATCAATCGCGGTTTACTGGCCAAACAATATCAACGCTTTGTTTACCATCATCCTAAAAGCCAGTTAACGATTAATGACCCTTATAATTTTAATACCCAATATCAAGCCTTGAGTCACAAAAACTTAACCACCAGTTTGCTTGCTTCTGGCTCTATCCCTGTTGTTATGAGTGGTGTAAAAAACATTGCTGATTCGCCAAAAGGCATGTATCGCGACGGTGGTATTATTGATTACCACTTTGATGTTGATATCAAGCCAGCATCTGGCCTTACCCTGTATCCACACTTTTCACCAACGCCAAAAGCCGGTTGGTTTGATAAAAATTTAGCGCGTAAGGTCAATACCGAGTATTACAAAAACACCGTAATGTTAGTGCCCTCTGCAGCCTTTATTGCTCAATTACCTTTTGCAAAAATACCTGATCGGAAAGATTTTATTAATCTAGCGCCTGCAACACGGCTAAAATATTGGCAAGCAGTGTTAAAAGCATCTGAATGTTTAGCGGATGAATTTTCAGCATGCGTAGCTAAACCGAACACCGAACATATTAAACTTATTGAATGAGCTTAATACTAAACGGACTAATTTAGTCCGTTTAGTATTATTTGAATCAAGCCTTTATGGCTATTTTATTGTCAGACTGAATTAAGGCGGTGGTGTTTGCTTGGGGTTTCTCGGATAAAACTTATCCGGTAAGCCATTTATGTGTTCAAAAAATCGTGTGTCTTTGTAAGGCAGCTTCATAAAACCAGAAATACCAATACCGGTAATCGTTGGTAGCAACTGTAATATTTCTGTCAAGCATTGCGTAAACTCTGCTTCTTTATCGTGATTTAGCAACATTAAATAACTGTGAATTTTAAGGTGTCGTGGCAAAACCTCAAAAATAATACAACCTGTGTGATGGATCTGATTTAAACGCCCTAGCACCACCATAACTTCGTCGGGTAAATATAAATATTCATCTGGGTCGACACCATCTTCAAAGTAAGAATGCAGTCGTGTTATATCGTCAATATCGGCAATATCACTGACATCAAAATGGATAACTTGATTGGCTAAGGCTTGAAAGGGTTGCTCTTCATTTTCACGCTCAACATGCAAAGTGTTTCGGGCATTGAACAAACAACTTTTGAAAACCCCTATTCTGAAGATCCCTTGAGCCAAGCGCACCATATTATTCACCGCACTTTGAAATGATGTTTTCAGTTTAGGGTCAAATAACGATAAGTTTGAGTCAATATACACGCCATTTTTTTCCCAACGCACCGCTAAGCCACCGACAACAGGAAAATTAGCTAGACGGCTAACCGCAGCAACAAAAGCCTTCTCAGTATCGCCCATGCCCATCAGAAAATTCTTAAAGTATTTTTCTAATTGCACGTCGTCTATATCATTTAATTCGTCTACCTCTACAGATTCTCGCAGGAAAGATTTACGCGAACCATAAACCACAGTATCCATATTTTTGTGATAACTTTTACACCAAACTGGCACTAAAGGCTTAATTTCAACCGGCAAAGGCGGATCAGCCATCACGGTATTTTTTAACAGGGCTAGATGTTTAAAAAAATAGTCCCCCGCTTTATTTCGCTCACTTCTGTCTTTGCTAAACATACCCGATAATATTTGCGCCAGTAATTTAGGCAAGCCCAAAGATGAAGGCGTGATCACCGCACTACCATAGCGACAAGACTGCCCTGAAGCTAAGGCATATAAGGTAGCCGCTAGACCTTGTTCGTCAAAACGGGGCGACGACATTTCACCGCTAATTTGCTCATCACCAATAAAGTAAACATCGCCTAAGCGGGCATTACTATTTTGTAAGTCGCTGCTCATTAAATCCATAACATTATTAGCGGTAGATTGGCCATTAACATCAAGTTGGGCAGGTACTGAGGAGCCCCAATCGATTAGGTAGACTTTCTCAGTTTCAGGGTCAAACACCACATTGGAAGGTTTTATGTCACCATGAACATAAGGCCTACCCTTCTCGTGTTGACTGCTATCGCGCAAATAAATCAGAATATCAGCAAGTTGTAGGGCAATTTTAACAATTAATTCACTCGGTAAAGGCCCTTCTTGATAGGACAACTTCTCAAGATCTATGCCTGGAGCACGCTGCATATGGACAATTGATTGGCGCTTTATCTTATAATAACCCATGATTTTAGGAATACGTTCATGAGATAATTCTCGCTGAATATCGGCTTCTTCAGCTAAGCGGTCTTGAACATGTTGTGGCAGATTAATACGGGAAAACTTAAAGACTTGTGATTGCCCATGTTCGTCTTCACCGCCAAAGACAAAACCATAAGCCCCTTTACCAATGAGCGCGATATTTTGATAACCCAACAAAGTTAACTGCTGCTGACAAAGCTCAACCCATTGCTTTAACTTGGTTGCATCTTCATGATTTAATAAATAAATCGACTGTTCTTCAGCGATATAAAAATGCTGGAGTTTCTTTTCCGCCACTAGACTTCCTTAACTGTAAACATCTGGATCTAGATAAATTATCATTGAATTTAAGGCTAATTGATATCTTTTAGCTGAGTTCTTGTGACTAAAGTAATTCAAAAACATTGAGTTATTTAAATTTATCATTTCTTCAGCGTAATTTTTAATAAAAAAAACCTGCATAATGCAGGTTTTTTTAATCAAGATAATTGAACAAAAATTATGACATATGCACTAGCATATTGCTTGGCTCTTCAAGGAATGACTTCCATAAATTACAAAAACGAGCAATGGTGCCACCGTCAATAGTACGATGATCGCCAGACCAACTCACTTGCATAATTGAGCGAGCTTCCACTTCACCTTTGTCATTAAAGCGGGGTAATTTTTGTAACTTACCTAAGGCAACAATAGCAGATTCAGGCTTATTGATAATAGGCGTTGCCACCGTGCCACCAATAGCGCCAATGTTTGAAATGGTGATCGTGCCACCTTTCAAATCAGCTGCTGGCACTCGACCTGAGCGGGCGTCATTGGTTAAACGGGTAATATCCGCAGCTAAGTCTAAAATAGATTTTGTTTGTACTTGTTTAACATTAGGTACTAACAAACCTACTTTTGAGTCAACGGCCATACCAATATTATGATCGTCAAAATAAGTTAACTCGGTGCAATCTTCATTCACTTGCGTATTCACTAACGGAAATTGCTTCAACGCTAACGACATAGCTTTCATAAAGAATGGCATCATGGTTAATTTAATATCTTGCTTGGCATAAACTTCTTTTAGTTCACCACGCAATTTAATCAAATTGGTCATGTCGATTTCTTCACAGTAAGTAAAGTGAGGAATAGTCGATACTGACCTAACCATAGCTTTTGCCATCACAGCTTTTATACCGCGAATAGGTTCAACGCGTGTGCCACCAACAACACTACTGGTAACATTGCTAACATCAGCAACGCTAGGGTTAGTCGCCACTGCGGGTGCTGGTACTTTGTTAAAAGCTAAAACATCTTCTTTATAAACCCGACCTTTTTTACCACTGCCAGGTACTTGATGAATATTAACACTTAACTCACGCGCAACACGGCGCACGGCAGGACTAGCGACAGCTTTTTCATTCACTGTTTTTGCTACAACTGCTTGATTTTCAACAACCTCAGCCTTAGTGGGTGCATTAGTGGCAGCAGCTTTTAGAGCTTCAACTACAGCAGCAACAGTCGCTGGTCCAGAGGCGGCAATTTCAACGGCAAATAAGGGTGCATGAACTTTGGCAATTTCACCTTTGGCATAATAAAGCTTAACCACTTTACCTTTATGCATAGCTGGAATTTGTACCAAGGCTTTATCGGTCATAACGTCAGCTATCGGTTGATCTTCTTCAATCAAATCACCTTCAGCTACTAACCATTCAACCAGTTCACATTCAACAATACCTTCACCAATATCAGGTAAAATAAAGTCTTCTACTTGAGTGCCACTTGCAGTAGTAGGCGCTGGCACTACAGGTATTTCAGCGGCTATTGTGTCATCTAATGTTGGTGCAACAGCGCTTTGCGTTTCAGCGCTACCTTCTGGTGTCATAGAAAATAAAGGTTGATGAACTTTCGCTATCTCGCCTTGTGCGTAGTAAAGTTTGTCTACTACGCCAGAATGCATCGCTGGAATTTGAACCAAGGCTTTGTCGGTCATCACATCAGCAACGGGCTGATCTTCTGCAATCACATCGCCTTCAGCTACTAGCCATTCAACCAGTTCACATTCAACGATACCTTCGCCAATATCTGGCAGTATAAAATCAATGCTCATGCTTATAAATCCTAGTAGGTCATAGTGGTTTTAATTGCTTCAAAGATCTTTAAATGATCTGCAGCGTATTCTTTTTCAAGTGCTAATGGATAAGGTGTATCCATGCCACAAACTCGAGAAATTGGCGCTTCTAAATGCAAGAAACATTCTTGTTGAATAGTCGCGGCAATTTCACTGGCAAAACCAGCCGTTAAAGGGGCTTCCTGACTGACAACAAAACGCCCTGTTTTAGTCACTGAGTTTGCTACTGTTTCAATATCCCAAGGCAAAATGGTACGTAAATCAATAATTTCACATGAAATACCGTCGCTTGCTGCCAATGCTGCTGCTTTCTCAACGATCTCAACTTGAGCGCCCCAAGCCAGTAAAGTGATATCACTGCCTTTTTGCACAACTTCAGCTTTACCTAAGGGTAGTTCGTAGTCTTCTTCTGGCACTTCGCCAACTGATGCACGATACAAACGTTTAGGTTCAAAGAATATTACTGGGTTATCGTCACGAATTGACGCCAGTAACAAACCTTTTGCTTGATAAGGGTTACGAGGCACAACAACTTTTAAACCAGGTGTATGAGCAAAATAAGCTTCAGGTGATTGGCTATGATATAAACCACCGGCAATACCACCGCCGTATGGCGTACGAATAGTCAATTTACCCACATCAAATTCATTACCACTACGGTAACGAAATTTAGCTGATTCATTAACAATTTGGTCAAAGGCCGGAAAAATATAATCAGCAAACTGAATTTCAGCAATAGCGGTACTGCCTTGCGCGGCTAGGCCATTAGCAAAACCAATAACACCTTGCTCAACCAAGGGGGTATTAAAGCAACGGCTTTTACCGTATTTTTCTTGTAAACCACTGGTGGCACGGAACACGCCACCAAAGTGACCCACATCTTCACCAAAACAAACCGCACGATCGTTTTCTGCCATCACGATATTAAGCGCGTCATTAATCGCTTGTAATAAATTGATTTGCGCCATTACTTAATTCTCCCTGACGTAAACGGGTAAGCTTTAGGATGTTTTTTGATATGTTCTTTAAGATCATCAAATTGACTTTGTAACAAAGGCGGTACTTGATCATAAACATCAGTAATGAGATCTTCTACTGGTGGCTTGTCAATTTTTTCAGCCACTTTAACAGCGGCTAAAACTTCATCTCTGAGCTTTTCGAACAAGGCAGTTTCTTGTGCTTCGTCCCACCAACCTTGGGCAAGCATCCAGTTCTTCATCCGAAGAATTGGATCATGTTCTTGCCATTTGGCTTCTTCTTCACGTGTTCTATAACCTGAAGGATCATCAGACGTTGAATGCGCACCTAAACGGTAAGACATAGCTTCAATTAATACCGGCTTGCCTTCTTTTATGCCATATTCACGCGCCAATTGTACTGCAGCAATTACAGCTAAAATATCATTGCCGTCAATACGTATGGTTTTCATACCGTAACCCACACCACGTGAAGCAATACCATTACCGACATATTGTTCTTCTGATGGCGTTGAAATAGCGTAGCCATTATTACGACAGAAGAAAATAACCGGTGCTTGATGTACAGCCGCCATGTTTAAGCCGGCATGAAAGTCGCCTTCAGACGCTGCGCCTTCACCGAAATAACAAATGGTAACCGCATCTAAACCTTGCAGTTTTTGACCATAGGCATAACCGGCAGCTTGTGGGATTTGTGTACCAAGTGGTGATGAAATCGTCATATAGTTCAATTCACGACTACCGTAATGAATTGGCATTTGACGACCTTTACCTAAATCTTTTTCATTGCTGAACATTTGGTTCATAAAGTTTTCAAGGCTAAAACCTCGAAACATTAATGCTCCCTGCTCACGATACTGCGCCATGATCATATCTTGATCTTTCAGGCCAGCAGCACCACCAACACTAGCAGCTTCTTCGCCAAGTGCCGTCATATAAAAACTGATGCGACCTTGGCGCTGTGCTGCCACCATACGTTCATCTAATACACGATGAAAAGCCAGCGTTTTATAGGTTTTAGTCGCTAATGCTTGATCTATGTTTGGCATGGCAGCATTTTTATAAATGCTACCATCTTGTTTCAATATTTTAAGGATTGGAATTTCAACTGAATGACCATCAATAAAAGCGGGTTGATGTACAACCGGGCTTTCGCTATATACGTCAGTGTTCATAGCCTTCTCTTTTTTTATTAACCTTGGATATAAGGTAACATTGCCTATTCTACCTTGGCTTTAATTAATGAAAGTATAGAAGCTTTCAACGCAAGGTGAGTATTAATGTCGTTGTTATGAATTGTTGGTTGTAATAATCGCGATCACTTTACCTTTACGTAAACTGAAACACAAGTCTAGTGATTAAAGTGAGCTGTTCTGCAAGCCTTGCAGCGAGCAGAATTCTTTACAGTTATATTCGCTATAATCAAGCCTATTAGTCTAAGTCATTGATAAAAAATATTTTAGTTTCAAAAAACTCAGTAGCTAAATACCGAAGTCCATTTAGACGCAGACTTTTAGTTTCAGTTCTAAGCTAAGTATCTAAGTAACGAGATTCACCTAGGCACAGGCTATGTCTTCCAGACATAACCTAAGTACCTAAGTCCATTTAGGCACAGGTTATTTGTTCCAGACATAACCTAAGTACCTAAATCCATTTAGGCACAGGTTATTTGTTCCAGACATAACCTAAGTACCTAAATCCATTTAGGTAAGTGTTGTGGGGGTAACGGTTAGCATCGCACGTTGGCCAATAGCGACATTAGCATTAGGGAAAATAATCGCTTCGCCGTCTTGCTGAGTTTTAACTTCATTTTCACCGTCAATCGCTAGGACATGACCTTTAGGAAAGTCTGTGAAATTTTCAACATCATCAGCAAAAGTTAACGAAAAATCTTCATGTTGGCGATCAATCACCTGTGATATTTCATAAAGGTTAAAGTCGCTGGCTTTATATGGCACTAAATCAAGCTGCTGGCCTGACACTAGCTTGGTCAAAGTGTCTCTAACTTGAACAAACTGGCTCATATCATTCTCACCAAATGGACGTACTTTACCTAGCTCAACGGTAAAAGCATCAGCGCCAAATTCATGTGACGAAAAATAACTAAAGGTAGTCGTTGGAGAATGTGACAACAAAATAGTGCTAACACCGCAGGCATTTAGAAACTGTAGCTGACTTTTTTTACGCGGCGCGCCATGCAAAAAAGGGTAAACCGCAAATTTGTCACACTTTGAGCCACGAATAGCGGTATGTAGATCGTAATGACAACGACTACGTTCTTCGCCATCTGCTGAGTCTAATTTACTGCCTGCAACGAAGAAGTCTCTCACTGTGTTTTCTAATAACAAAGCACGATGACGCTCTTTATTAATTAACCCCGCACCTTGGCCTTGGTCTTGTGAATGGCCGCCAGAAAACAAACGATTCAGGTTTTCTTCAATAAAGCGTTCAGCAATATTCATTGAGGCCGGATTACCAAAAATAAATAATACCCGCTCTGCTAACTTCAACTCACCTCGGATCAATTGGCCAATAATATCGCTGCAAATTTCAATAGGCGCGGTTTCATTACCATGGACAGCACTCGATAAAACAATATCTTGGCTGCTAGCACGATCAATCGGTTCGAAGGTAATTAAACCGGTATCTAATACCGTGACTTTACTTGAGGTTTGAGAAGCTTGATGCGTAACATCAAAACTAAAAGCGCCACCAGGTAATGACCATTCATTAGCACGAGTCATTGAGAGAAAATCACCACTTTGTTGTAAAGTTGATGCGAAGGCATTGGTTGAACTTGAAAAATCACTCACGCGTTTTCACCTGTTGTCATAAAAGAGTTTAATTGAGTAGCCTAGATTGGAGACGGCAACGCTTATTAATTGTTGATTACTGATTACGCGCTATTGTACTTGATTTGAAACTAAAGGTCTTTGCGCTGAAAGTTTAATCTCTTTTGTGCATGATTACTCAGTGTGAGCTTTAACAGTAGATATTTTTTTCGCTATTGGTTGCTTAGTAGGTTGATTGCTGGCTAGGTTGATTGGTGAGTAGTAAAACATTCGTCTTTAACTGTCTCGGCTATCTTATTAAGCACTTTAAGCAGGCGGTTTAAAATAGTGAAAATTACAACTTTCAGAGTTAAAAGTTTAACCAGGTTACTAACTCGCTCTAGGGTATAAAGCGAGTTAAAATTTTAAGCTGAATGTAGACATTTGCAGGCGTATTATGAACCTATGACTTGGGTTATTAACAGCCACTTTTGTCGCTAGCTATTAAAATTGGGACTTAAATTTTAATAGCTACTTTTGTTGCAATAGCGTTTGAACTCTCCTGAGGTCATGGCGACTATCTTCGAAGGTAGCTAGATTAGACAAATATTATTTTTAGCGCGCAATATCCCCTAAAAATATTAGATGTTTAAATTTGGTTTGATGAAACTTATTAACCTTGCTGCGGATAACTATTTTTGCACAAAGGCTTTATAAACTCCGTTTGTCCAACCAAAGCCTTCTTGCACATCATACTCGCCTCCTTCAGCTTTATCACTTTGCTGGCAGACATTGTATTTTTCCATCAGCTTGCCCGTTTTGTTAAAATAAACCTCAACAGTATTTAGCCAACGGCTTTTAATTGTTTGCGCTAAAGACGCTTGCTGATAGTTAAGTAAACCTTGCACCGCAAACCAGTGTAAAGGTGCCCAACCGTTAGGGGCGTCCCATTGTTGGCCGCTGTTAATAGCTGTAGTCGTTAAGCCTCCTTTTTGCAAAAACTTATCTTCAATAACATCAGCTATCTGCTCTGCTTGGCTTGAACTGGCTAATTGTACAAATAAAGGTAACACGCCGGCTAAGGAATACACCGCACTCTGGTTTTGCTGACCTATATCGTAATCCATAAAATAACCCTGCTTCGTTGACCACATATAACGATTAATAGCATTTTTTCTGCTTAGGGCATAATTTTGGTAACTTGCACTCGCCGCTTTATCGCCAGTCGCTAAATAATAATCAGCCAGTAGGCTTTCTTGTTTATACAGCAAGCAATTTAAGTCTACTGGAATAATTTGGGTGGTACGAATAGAAGCCAATGACTGCGCATCAGCTAACCAACGAGAGCTAAAATCCCAACCCGACTCACAAGCCGCACGAATATTACGATAAAACTCACCAGGGTTTTCGGGCCTTGACTGATCTAGCAATTCTATATCTTCTTTATATGACTCTGACCGTGGTGTTTCGTTGTCGTCCCAATAACGATTTAAAAAGCTACCATCAGGCATTTTTACAACACGCCTATGCTCATATTGCCCCTGAGATAAACTGGCACTTCCCTGCATCCAAAATTGGTACTCCACTTCAATCGGCGTAATATATTTTTTTAAAAATGCACCTTTATCGTCTTGATAAGGTAATAGCAACTCAACTAATAAGCCTAAAATAGGTGGTTGAGAACGCGAGATATAATAGCTTCTATTGCCATTAGGAATTAAGCCGTAACGTGATTGTAAGTCGACAAAATTTTCTAACATAGATTCAACTAGCGCAACTTGATTCGACTCAACCAAGCCCAAAGCAGTAAAATAACTGTCCCAGTAGTATATTTCTCTAAAACGCCCTCCTGGCACTATATAAGGTTTATTAAGGGCTAATAAAGAGCTATTGAGTTGCTGATCTGCTGGCATGCGTAAAGCTTGCCATAAAGCGTCAATTTGCTTATTAATATCAAGACTTGGTGTTTCAATAAGTATTTCATTTAGCTTAGGAATAATAAAATTTTCTTCAACAAATTCAATGATATTTTCATTATTAATTGGCGCTGAATTATATTTTTTCAATATATCTTCAAGCGGAAATCTGGCTATGGCGTCAGCAAAAGTTTTACTATCAGGAAAAATGCCACTCATTTGTACTTGATTAAATAGCTCACTTTCAAAGAATGCTAAGCTTGTTTGAACTTTTGACGTTATATTATTGGTGTGTTTCATTCGAGTCTCTATACCGGCTTTAAATCGAGCGTTTTCTGCGTTGCCGTTTTGAAAAAATACAGACTAATAAAAATTAGTCCCATAGGAATAAGTGACAGATAAAAAGCGGTTTGGCCGCCAAAAGCTTGAAAAGAGAAGCCGGTAATAATTGAACCTGTGGTTCCCCCCAGAGCAGAAAAAATAACAATTAACCCTGTCATAGCCGCATGTTGCGAACGCTCTATACTGCTTAACATCACTGAATTAAGTACTGGATAAATAGGCGCCATCATCAAACCAATCAGGGGTAAAAGATAAGCAACTAAAGGCGCATCAAAAATGCTGGTCACATTTTGTGTTGAAGAAAGTTCGGTTAATGGTAATAGCACGATAATGGTTAGTCCCATCACGATTAAGCAGATGTTGAGTAACACATACCAATGAATTACTCGTAATACTTGTCCGGCCAATAATCGACCAATGGCAAGCGCAGCCGCAAAAATACTGGTCATTTGTACGCTAACATTACTGGGTAAACCCAGAACCTCACTGTTGAAGGTGGGTAACCAAGTGCCAATACCCTGCTCAATTAATACGTAAAGGAAGATAGACAGAACAAACACCAACACTAAGGGCTGAAAGCTCATTTTAATCATGTGCATAAAACCACTGATCATGTTTTTATTTTCACTGCTTATTTCAGCTTTCTCAATGGAAGAAAAAGCGACTAAGACTAAGGTTAACGCGATCATTGCGGCCAAAGGATAATACACGTCTAACCAATCGGTGGAGGTTTTGATATTAGGGTCGACATAAAAGCTAAATAACCAATAGCCTGACAAGCTACCCAACATAAAAATACCTTCAATGGTGTTAAGTAGTGACGAATGTGATTTTACCGATGATGATAGTTGGCCAATAATCGAGTAAACCGATACTTTGACTAACGCAAATGAAACACCAATGCAGGCAAACAGTAACTTAATCACCCAAAAACTGCCCAGTATTGGAGTAATCAAGCACGCCAGTGTCACTAATGACAAACCCATCATCAAGGTGACTTTATAGCCAATTCTTGGAATGAGAGAGGCTATAAAAAAAGAAACAAAAGCAATGGATAAGTCTTTAAAGCCTTCTAAAGTACTAGCTTGTGGCATACTAACACCAAAACTATTAATCGATTGAAGGATCACTGTACCAACGCTATTTAGCAGAATGGCAAAAACAAAATAGGCTGCTGCAATAGCACTTATGGTGACTAGTCGGGACATACTTTAACTTATCCTTGAAGGTGATTTTACTTAGTGTATAACAAAAAAACCACAATGCAAACGTTTGCATTGTGGTTTTTTTATAATCTATATCCGCTAGTAGCTTAACTATCGCGGGTAGATTTTCGCTTAATAAGCTCAATGTCGATGACAACAGACTCGGCTGCTTGGTGATTAAATTGCCTTAACAGCTGCTCAACCATTATTTTAGCCGCTAATTTAGTGTCCTGTTTAATGGTAGTTAAGGCGGGATGAAAAAGTTCGGCCATCGCAATATCATCAAAACCAATAATACTGACATCATTAGGAATGTTAATGTATCTTTCTTTCAAAGCCTTTAAAGCACCTAGAGCCACCATATCACTCGTGGCAACTATGCCATCAAAAAATAACCCTTTAGCTAAAATTATCTCGTCAATTTTTTCATAGGCAACTTTACTGGTAATGTCACAAGATAAAGTTAACTCGGTTGACGAGTCTATATCAGCTTCTATTAAGGCTCTTTTATAACCTTTATAACGTTCACTCATTTCAGCATGTTCAGGATCGCCAAGAAAAAGAATACGTTTACAGCCGCCGTCAATCAAATGCTGTGTTGCAAGGTAGCCGCCCAAGTCGTTATTACTGCCAACAATAACGTAACTGGATTGTGCCGTTGGAGCGCCCCAAACCACAAGCGGAGCACCTGATTTAGCCACTTGCTCGACTTGTGTTGTGCTTTTACCCTGGCCAATAACTATAATGCCGTCGGCTCTGCTACTGCTAATAAAATAGTTAGCCCAATCATCATTAGCCATGTGCGAATTTGACAATAATAATTCATAGCCGTGTTGATTAAGCTCTTGGTTCAAATCGCCAACAACTTTAAGTAAAAAAGGGTCGCTGATACTTTGGTCTGTATCATCAGTTAAATTTAAAATAACGGCTACAACATTAGTCTTTTGGGTACGTAAACGACTTGCCGCTCGGTTTAAACTGAAATTGTGCTCTTTAGCTAAAGCTTGTAGGCTTTCTCGCGTTGCTTTTTTTATCAATGGGTTATCTTTCAAAGCCCTTGATACTGTTGACGTCGAAACACCGGCTAGCTTTGCCAGCCCTGCTAACGTTAATTTGTTGTCATTAACCAATTGTCTTTACTTCCTAAGTTGATACAACTTTCGATTTTACCGTCATAAATTTACAGCTTAATTTTTTCTACTTAATAATGCTCAAGAATTATTGCACAATTAGCCAGTAATGCAATTGAAAACAAAAAAATGCAAACGTTTGCAACAATCAACTTGCAAACGTTTGCATTCACACTTATATTGCTTGTGGGGAAAAATATATTCAACAAAACTATTAACTGATAAAGCGAATGCTCTTATCAGATCAGGGGACAAAACATGACTAAGAATTTCAAACTATCTGCAATCACCATTGCAATAACCTTACTTTGCCAAGCAAATAATGTTTTAGCTGCAGAAGAATCAAGCCGTAAAGTAGCCAATGAGAAAATTGAAAAAATTATCGTTACTGGTACTTTTAGTGGTAAAGCGGTTGCTAAGGAAGAAGCCAGCTTTGCTATTAGCTCGTTTTCTGAAGAAGATATTAAAAGATTAGCACCAAAAAGCACTGCTGACTTGTTTAAGGCAATTCCTGGTGTTTGGTCTGAAAGTTCAAGCGGCGTTGCTGGTGCCAATGTTTTCGTGCGTGGTTTCCCTAGTGGTGGAGATGCGCCTTTCTTAACAGTTCAACTGCAAGGTGCGCCGATATTTCCGCCACCAACGCTTTCTTTCCTAGAAAATTCAACCCTATTTCGCTTAGATGAAACAGTAGAATTTATGGAAGCACTACGTGGTGGTACCAACCCAGTGATCAGTAATGGTCAACCCGGCCTTACCACTAACTTTCTATTAAAAGAAGGCTCAGAATATACCGAAGGCTTAGTAAAGTACTCTACTTCTGACTACGGTTTACAGCGTGTAGACGCAGTGGTGAGTGGCAGCCTTGCTGATGATCTGTTCTTCATGGTAGGTGGTTATATTAAAAGCTCACCCGGTGTGCGCGATGCGGGTTTTAATGCTGAAGAAGGCAATCAATTTACGCTTAACTTAACGAAAGTTTTAGACAACGGTAAAATCAACTTCTACACTCGTCAAACTGATGACCATGGTGTTTGGTATTTACCAACACCTTTAAATGTTGAAGGTGTCGATAATAAATTTACTCAAATAGGCACATTAAATCGCCAAGCAAGTATTCAATATGGTCCTGAAGGTAATAAAACCACTGAAACGGTTGATTTTGGCCAAGGGCGTGGCTGGAATGGCTCAGTGTCTGGCGGTAGTATTGACCTAACTTTAGATAATGGCTGGGGACTAGTTGATCGATTCATTTATACCAGTGGCGATGCTGATACCTATGGCTTAGTACCAGAAGGCTCAGCCGTTAAATTATCAACAGTGGCAGATAATGGCAGTACTGCATTGGGTAGTGTTACAGGTACTGAATATTCAGGTGATACTGATGTTCAGCAAATTGGTCGTTGGGTAGTAAAAAAACAAATTGAAGCATTTACCAATGATTTCGCTTTAACCAAAACCTTTAACAAGGGCAGCGTAACCGCCGGTTTATATAACTCTACTTTTTCTGCCAAAGATTGGTGGGCATTAGGTAATCAGTCTTATCATGTCATAGCACCCGGCGGTGAAAACCTGACCGGTATCGATTGTAATGACAATGTGGATAGCTGTGGCTGGAATTACGATATCAATAGTGTTGGCGAAGGCCGTACAACAGCCCTTTACCTTGCCGCTTCTTATGAAGTATCAGATGCAATAACGATTGATGGTGGGTTGCGTCGTGAAAACCATCAAATTGAATACACAGTAGATGAAGACTTAGACGGTGTAATTACCAAAGCTGTCTCTTACGATGAAACAAGCACGGCTTGGACAGTCGGTACGAACTGGATGTTTGCTGAAAAACAAGGCATTTTTGTCCGCGCTAGTGAAGGCAGTAAAATGCCTTTCTTTGATGATTTTAGAGATAACTTTGGTGCCTACCAAACCGGTGAAGATCTGATCAAAGATGTTAGTCAATTTGAATTAGGTTATAAGCTTTCTACCAATAGCTATGAGCTTTATGCAACAGGTTTTTTCAACGAGGTAAAAGGTGACACTTTCGTGGCAACGCCAGGTGATCCTGCAGAAGTTTTTACCAATGAAGCTTATGGCGTAGAACTCGATTTTAATTACTACAGTAATAATGGTTTTTCAATAAACCTAAATGCTACTTTGCAAAAAACAGAAGTCACTGAGCATAGCGATCCACTGGTTATTGGCAATGAATCGCCAAGATTACCAAGCTATCAAGTGCGGGTAACACCTAGTTATAATATCGACTTTAGTAATGGCATGTATGCCACCTTGTACGGCACACTTAGCGTGGTAGATGATCGTTTTAGCGATGCATTAAATACCCCAGCAGCAATATTAGAGGGCTACGAGAAAATTGACCTTGGTATGATTTTAAATCTTTCTGATGCAGTACAAATGCAATTATCGGTAAGTAACTTAACTGATGAAGAAGGTTTAACCGAAGGAGATCCACGTGACACCTTATCTTCAAATGGTCGTTACATCTTAGCGCGCACTATTGATTTTAATGTCAGTTATCAGTTCTAGTTTGCACTAGCGTCAGCTAACAACAAAGCGAAACAACTTGATTCGCTTTGTTGTCTTGACTCACTATTAACTATTAAACTAAGCC
Organism: Colwellia sp. MB3u-4; assembly: GCF_014077065.1. NCBI lineage: Bacteria > Pseudomonadati > Pseudomonadota > Gammaproteobacteria > Alteromonadales > Colwelliaceae > Colwellia > Colwellia sp. MB3u-4. The sequence goes on from NZ_JACGVE010000081.1 coordinate 32,442, forward strand.
AGTAACTAAGCCAGTAACTAAGCTTACCATAGATTAATAACTACCTATTTGCCAATCTAGCAGCAAAAGTAGTAGAAAAAACAGAGCTTATTAGCACATAAAGTTATCGCTTTCTGTGCTAATTCATTTCATCAACTCACACTGTAATACACTGCAATTTTTTCGCCACTAACGATTTAACAGCTCAGCATTGCTTGGATATTTTTTCAGTAACTCAACAAGTTTACTCGCACCTTCTGTGGGTTTAAGACCGGTAAATGCTCTTCGCAAGGTTTTTATCTTTTCGAGATCCTTAACATTTAACAGCAGTTCCTCACGGCGCGTACTACTTTTAGCCATATCCAAGGCAGGAAAAATTCGTTGTTGTGCAGCTTCCCGTGATAAAACAACTTCCATATTACCCGTGCCTTTGAATTCCTCAAATATCACTTGGTCCATCCGGCTGCCAGTATCAACAAGTATGGTTGCTAAAATAGTCAGTGACCCACCATGCTCAATCTTTCTCGCCGCGCCAAATAATTTTCGTGGTATCGCCATCGCGCTAGCGTCAAGGCCGCCCGACATAGTACGGCCACTGCTTTTCTGATTGGCATTATGTACTCTTGTCAGTCGAGTTAGAGAATCAATAACAATCATAACATCATGACCTTCTCCCGCTTCCTTGCGCGCAATATTAAGCAGGTTATTAGCGACACGAACGTGTTGGTCATGGTTTTCATCTGTAGAGGAAGCATGTACTTGTGCCGACACGCTGCGCTTAAAGTCTGTCACCTCTTCTGGGCGCTCATCAATAAGTAAGGCATAAAGCTTTATTTCGGGATAAGCTGTCGCCACGGCTTGGCAAACATCTTTTAAAAGCGTGGTTTTTCCGGAGCCTGGCGGAGCAACAATCAAGCCTCGTTGACCTCTGCCAAGCGGTGTAAACAAATCCATCGCTCGCATGGAAAGTTGCTCAGAGCCTGATGCTAGCTCAATACACTGATAAGGATTGATGGCTACGCCATTTAAAAAACGCTTTTGTGGGTCATCACAAGATACATCTTTAACTACTTCATCCACTTGTTTGGGTAATTTTTTTCTTTTTACCGGTAATGTTAATATTTTTCTTGTCATGATATCGCTTTATAGCTCTGGAGAGTGAAGTGTTCTTTAACCTCGGTATTTTAGTCTAAGGTAACTAACGGGTATTACACCCATACAATATTAGCGACCTGCTCAGATTATATGTTATTAAAATAGCGATTAAGCCACTAGAAAAAATTGATCAATATTTTCAGCTGTTATCTTTAAAATCAAAATCAAAATTAAGCTTAAAGCGCTATCGCTCTGCTTGCCTTGCTAGCACCGAAAAAACTATATCCATAGCATTGTAAATTAAGGTAAATAAGCCCAATTTATCATCACAGAAAAGCGTTTTTTTAGCTAACGTTTTATGTCAGTAACATAAATTAAGCGCTAACGTAGCATTTTTATAGCGGCTAACTTTCCTATTAAAGTCATGGTAGATAGAGTCACGTTGAAGAGTAATTACCAGCAGTTTTGAGAATTTATGCCATCATTATCAATGACTATTTTATCGCTTTATTTTACTCATTGGACATAAGTAAATTTCAGCGGCATAAGGGCTCTATTATTAATTGTGCTCGTTTTAAGTAATTAACAGCGCACTTGTGCGGATGGTTAAATAGCGATCCTGACTGTTGATTTTTAATGCCAGTTTTTATCACTGAGTCGGCTTGTTTTTATTGTTCAGGATGACATTGAAAAGCTGAACTTAATATCTTAACAGCGTTAATTTGCTCACAAAAACCAGTAAAAAAAGATTTAAAAATTCAAAGCTCATTTCTGATAGCAATAAATAACTTAACGCTTTATTTCTCGAGATTTAGGCATAGGCTTAGCTTCATGCTTTGCCAGTAAATCTGTTGAAAAAGAAATAACTTGACCACGTCCAGTCGCTTTAGCAAAGTATAATGCCATGTCTGCATTGCTTAGTAGTTCATCTAAAGTCGTACCATGTGTTGTATTTTCGACAATGCCAGCACTAAAACTAAGTTGAGTCATGTTTTTTTCTGGCGTCAGTATTTCATAACATTTTATTGAATCTAAAACTGTATCAATCAGCGTAGTTAACTCTATGCCAGTGCGCGTGTAACTAAAGACACAAAACTCTTCTCCACCAATGCGGGCAAAATAACAGTCATTATCTAACGCTAGTGTCACTTTTTCAGCAAAACGCTTTAGCACATAATCACCAAACTCATGGCCATAAACGTCGTTAAACTGTTTAAAATGATCAATGTCGATTATGCAGATCGACCCCTTAGTATTATTTTGGTTTTGGTTTTGGTTTTGAATGTATTCATTAAATCTTTTGAACATAGCTCGACGGTTGGCGATACCGGTTAATGAGTCGGTATAGGCCATTTTAATCAGGCTCTTTTCTTGTGTTTCCATAAGAGAAGCATAAGCCTGTAATGAATATTCTAGTTTTTTCAGCTCGGTTATGTCCTGACCAACAATCATGAGTTGGTCTTCATCATAATCACTCATGATAACTTTGATGGTTTTACGCGTGCGTTCATCTTTTAATTGTATGGTAAATGCATAAGGGCTTTGTGCAGTTACAGCTAAGACTTGCTCTCTAGAGAATTCTTGATATTTGCTCTCAAATAGGTTGAAAATGGCCTCGCCACATTCCCCTATGATCGCCTTAAACTTGCTACTCGAATAAGATGGGGCTAATGTTTGCCTGTTACATATTGCAACGACAACGTCTAATTTATTTAATAAATCAAATCCCATGGTTATTACTCCGCGACAATTAACGATTTTCGAGCAGCTATCAAGCGAGCTAACGCCTTGATATCCTCGTCTTCAACTTTAAAATTGTTCAAGGTAGCGATAAAAATATTGACCACTTCATGCCATTCAACTTCAGTTATCTTAAATCGACTATGAGCTGATTTGAGCTTTGCATCATCATATTCACCTGGGCCTCCCATCATAGCCGCCAAGTATTTGGTTTGGTGCTCGATTAATGCCTCCATCCTAATAGGTTCAAAAATATAAGCGACAATATCTGACTCTAGAACTGCATCGTAAAACTCACCCACAAGAGGATATAAAGTGGCAAAGCCCCCGTATTTTTCAAAATAATTTATTGTCGTCATTTAATTTCCGTTTCTAGTTCTATTGCTAGAATTTATCCATAACTAGGAAGCCTAATATTTCGCTAAGCTAATATCTCACTAACTAAGTGACTACTTGCTCTTTTTTTCAATGAATATAACAAGACTAAAGCTTGCTATATTCATCTTAACCAACACTACAATACTTGATAATACACTAAGCGTAAATAAGACTACCTTAACATCTTGTTACATTCATCTTAACCCGCACCACAATACTTGATAATACACTAAGCGTAAATAAGACGACCTTGAGTATCATAAGAACAGAAAGTAATAGATAAATATTAGAATGACATAACGATAAATAAAGTCACCCACTGGCAACTTTATTTAACATCATTCTAACCATATCTTTTATGCTTGTATTACAAACCAGCAGCCACAAAGGCAGCACTGACAAGTTTTTGTGCATCGCTAATAATTAACTGTAAATGCGCATCATCAATAAAACTTTCGGCGTATATTTTATAAATATCTTCAGTGCCTGACGGGCGAGCAGCAAACCAACCATTTTCAGTACACACTTTAATGCCACCAATAGCGGCATTGTTACCGGGCGCATGTGACAATATTTGGCTGATTTTCTCACCCGCTAACACATCAGTAGTAATAGCATCCGCTGTTAGTGCCGTCAGTACCTGCTTTTGTTGCAAGTTAGCGACCGCCTCAACACGGCCATAACAGGGCTCGCCTAATTGCTTAGCTAATGCTTGATATAATTGATAAGGGTCTTTACCGGTAACGGCAAGCATTTCAGCCGCGAGTAAGGTCATCACAAAACCATCTTTGTCTGTGGTCCAACAGCTGCCGTCACGGGCGATAAATGTCGCGCCGGCGCTTTCTTCACCGCCAAAGGCATAGCTTGCATCATGTAAACCATCAACAAACCATTTAAAACCAACAGGTACTTCTGAAAGAGGACGGTCAATAAGCTTGGCAACACGGTCAATTAGCGAACTAGATACCAGTGTTTTACCTATTTTACAAGTTTTAGGCCAGTTTCGGTGAGTCATTAAATAGTGAATAGACACGGCTAAGTAATGATTAGGGTTCATCAAACCACCGGTTTTAGTCACAATACCGTGGCGGTCAAAATCAGGATCGTTGCCGACGGCAATATCAAACTTGTCTTTCAAAGCAATTAAGCCTGCCATGGCATAAGGTGATGAACAATCCATGCGAATTTTGCCATCTTTATCTAATGGCATAAAAGCAAAACTTGCATCAACCACTGGATTGACTACGTCTAATTTTAAACCATGTTTTTTAGCGATTACCGGCCAATAATGAATACCTGAGCCCCCTAAAGGGTCAACACCAATATGTATACCTGCTTTTGCAATCGCTTCCATATCAACTACTTGGCTTAATTGCTCAACATAAAAAGTGATAAAGTCTTCACGAGTCAGTAATGCAGATTTTAGTGCTTGGGTATAATCAAGGCGTTTAACATCAAGCAGTTTATTCGCAATTATTTCGTTCGCACGCTGCTCAATAACTTGGGTTATTTCACCTTCAGCTGGACCACCATGAGGAGGATTATATTTAATGCCGCCATCGCTGGGTGGGTTATGCGAAGGCGTGATGATCAAACCATCAGCTTGGCTTGACTGGGTTTTATTATGGACAATAATCAAGCGTGAAATAACCGGCGTTGGCGTAAAGCCATCATCGTCTTGAATAACAACAGGGACATTGTTGGCGATCAATACTGAAATAGCAGAAGCAAAGGCTGGTTCAGATAACGCATGGGTATCTTTACCTAAATAAAGTGGCCCATTAAAGCCTTGCGCTAAACGATATTCAGCTACTGCCTGACAAATAGCTTCAATATGCTGCTGATTAAAGCTTAATTTACTGGCATTACCACGATGCCCAGAAGTACCAAAAGTCACTTTTTGCTCGGCAATGTCAACATTAGGTGTTTGTAAAAAATAGTCGCTAACCAAACGACCAAGGTTAATTCTATCTATCGGTCTTGCCAGTTTGCCTGCATGTTGATGAATGGTCATTTAATTTCCTTATCCCTTATAAAAATTTAAGCCGTATACCTTACTTGATCACAGATTAATATCACCATGATAACTAAAGTAAATCGCGAATGTCTTCGACATCTTGCTCGTTATAGCCTAATGCTCGACTGACTTCGGTCAACATCATTTTTTTACGGGTAGTGTTTGAGTTTGTAATCACCCAAAATGGGCTTTCTGGAATCTGACGAGGCTTAGTACTGCTGCCACTAGCCACTAATTCTGCTTCACTGGCCGCAAAATATAAACGGTCACGACCTCTGATCTGACAAGCGACTGAAAAACACTGGCCGTGCACCCGATGTAATGCCGCTAATACCAGTAAAAATCGACCTACAGCGCCACGCTGCATAGCCAACTCTTCTCTATTGATGTAATGAAATACTGAGCCATTAACATCAACCTTTGCATCAGCTACTGGCTCTTCAACAACTGCTTCTACAATTTGTTCAACAACTTCTACTTTAACGGCAGCTACAACCTCAGCATTGTTTTGGCTGGGTAAGTTAATTAGACGACGTAATATCGACGAGGCACTTTCGCCAATATACTGGGTATTTGAGGCAATATGTTGATAAAGTTCTTCATCTATTTCGATGTTTTTCATTGATGACCCTAGGAAAATTATGATAGATCGCGGCAAGATTATACTTGCGTTAATAATAAGTCTCTATAGTGGATTAACAAATGATGGAAATATTTTTCAAAAAGCCATTGGGTAAGCTGTCGAAATTAAATATTAGCCACCACAATCAGCGCGCTCAAATCGATATACTGCTTGATTTTAATAAAATTTAATTTAGATTTTATTACCTCAAAATGTAAAAATAAGCACAGTTTTATTCCTTAAATAACACCATAAGAGACTCCAATGGCAAAGCTTTTAAACTATCAACAATCTGGCAGCGGTAAAAACATTATCCTTATCCATGGTTTATTTGGCCGCTTAGAAAACCTCAATATGGTGGCAAAAGCCTTAGCGGAAAATTATCGAGTCACCAGCGTTGATGTCCGTAACCATGGCGACTCATTTCACAATAGTGTGATGAACTACTCAACCATGGCACAAGACATCATTGATATTATGCAGCACCTAGCCATCAATAGTGCCGTAGTCTTGGGGCATTCTATGGGCGGAAAAATAGCCATGGAATTAGCCCTTACTGCGCCAGCGCTAGTTGAAAAGTTAATTGTTGCCGATATAGCCCCGGCTGAATACCCACCGCACCATAAGCAAATAATTGCTGGCTTAAGGTCACTTGACTTTACCACGATAAAACAACGTAAAGACGCGGATAAACAGCTCAGCCAATATGTTGACAATCTCAGCGTGCGACAATTTTTATTGCGTAATTTAAGTAGCGAAAATGGCCAGTTTTCTTTTAAATGTAATATTGAAAACATAGCAAAAAATTATCCACAAATAATGACAGCTTATCAAGGCAGCAATAGCTATCAAGGCCCCACCCTGTTTATCAAAGGGGCTAATTCTGACTATATATTGCCCGAACACCGCACTGCAATATTACGCTTATTTCCACAGAGTCGTGCTCGCGTTATTCAAGGGGCTGGGCATTGGTTACATGCTGAAAAAACGCTTGCCTTTAATCGCAGCGTTGAAGGATTTTTAACAAGTTAATTGATCTAGCGCTAATACCAAACAGTATAACTTTGTATAATTAGCGAGATAAAATTATTTTATACTCATAGGCGCCAAAATAGCAAAATAATGCTGACAAAGTGGTTACTCAGGTAACAAAAATAATGTCTTTAAAAGCCGTAATATGCTATAGTGCGCCCTGAAAATTTTAGGGTTAAATATGTTAGCAGAACACTTCGAATTAATTGAAACCATTGGGCTAAATTTATTTTTTGCTTTTATCTTTATTTTCATTGGCTTATCAATGCATGATGTAATGAAAAAAAACGATGTACCTAAGATCGGAAAGATAGTTGTTTATTTTGTATTATTTTTAGGGTGTGCTGGATTTATCGCAAAAGGCATCATTCAGTTTATTTGGGAAAGCCAAGGCGTTGGGTAAGTAAGTAATAAGATGGCAAAAGAAGTAGCAGATTTAACGACCATTGACTTATTTAGCGATGAAAAGCGACCGGGGCGACCAAAAACGAACCCCCATTCACGCAGCGTGCAAGTAAAAATAAACAAACGCAATCAGGTCAAGCGCGATAAGAACAATGGCTTAAAGCGAATAGAGTTTAAATTACATCAAGATGTATATGAACGCTTAGACGCTTTAGCAAATGATAAAGGTGTTAGTCGAAGTGAATTAATAGAAGCCCTATTAGTTCAGTCGCTTGATGCCAACGATATTAAAGTTTAGTTAGCTATAAAAAGGTTAAATTGATGGCAATTGTAGGTTTATTTTTCGGAAGTGACACAGGCAACACCGAAGCCGTAGGCAAAATGATCCAAAAAAAATTGGGTAAAAGCCTTGTCGATGTTAGAGATATCGCCAAAAGTACCAAAGAAGAAATCGCTGAGTTCGATTTAATAATTTTAGGTATTCCTACCTGGTATTATGGCGAAAACCAATGTGATTGGGATGACTTCTTACCTGAATTAGAAGAAATTGATTTTACCGACAAACTCGTGGCTATTTTCGGTTTAGGCGATCAAGAAGATTACTCTGAGTACTTCTGTGATGCGATGGAACCATTGCGTGATATCGTGGAATCAAAGGGCGCTATTATTGTTGGTAACTGGCCAACCAAGGGTTATGAATTTGAGGCCTCTAAGGGCTTAGTTGACGAAAACACCTTTATCGGTTTATGTATTGATGAAGACCGTCAGCCTGAACTAACCGCCGAGCGGGTCGATACTTGGGTTAAACAAATTTACGATGAACTATGTTTAGCTGAGTTAGCAGACTAACGCTTTACACAGTAAACTACATTGTATTGAAAGAGCCAGCGGTTAGCTGGCTTTTTTGTTGCTATTATAGCTAATACCAATCTCACTAATTATCTGATCATTTTTACTGGTTAAAACAACCCACTACTGCGTTATTTATTTAATAATTAGAACAACTAGTTATTAAATAAATGCCTTATATTTGGCCATTTTACCTGCGTATAAAGTAGACCACCTAGTTAATGAAATTGGTATAACAAAACCTGCTATACGCTTGCAGCCGGACATGCGTTTAAGGTATATACATTAATTTTCAACCCTTCATCTAAAAAAACTAGTAAACAAAAAATGTAGCCATACTAGCGCATAAGCGCTTGAGAGAAAGGCAATGGCGGTTGACTATCACTATAGTCCAAGGCATTTAATAGTTAGCACTTAGTAATGCTGCTCCTAATTAAGTTTAATTATTTGATTTTAATAATTAAACTTAATTAATATCGTGAATTTTGCTATCATGATCTTCTGATGGTTTGGTACTGTTCTTTCTAATGAAAATATTTATTTTAAAATCAATTTTGTTGTTTTTTTTAGTGCTTCCTCAGCTGAAGGCATTTCAATCTCCATCGGCCATTGAAAACATCACTTTTTATACTGAGATTTATCCGCCAGCCAATTATTTAATCAATGATGAACTCAAAGGCATTTCAGCAGATACGTTAAAAGCTATCTGGAAAAATTTAGACATACCTGAACAAGAAGTACTGTTAGTGCCATGGGCACGTGGCTATAAATTTACTTTAGATAAAAGTAATACCGCTTTATTTACTGTGTCTAAAACTCAACCACGTGAAAAGTTATTTAAATGGGTTGGGCCTTTTTTTCATTCTACTCATGTCTTATTTGCCAAAAAATCAAAAAACTTTAATTTTTCCAACTTACAGCAAGTGTTTAATCATACTGTTGTAGCGGTAAAGGATGATATTTCCGGTATTTCGCTACATAAAATGGGTTTTCCTGCGGCTAGTCTTGCAGAAATTTCACAACTAGAACAAGCCTTTTTGTTGATGCAATCAGGTCGTGTAGACATGATGGTTACCTCTATTCATGCTTTTGAGCATTTAGCAAAAAAAAGCAACTTAAATACTGATGCCTATGAACAGGTTTGGCAGGTCAACAAAACAGGTAATTACTTGGCATTTAATATCAATACACCCAATCACATAATACAAAGCTACCAGCGAGCCTTTGATAATATTGCTAAACAACGATTAACCATTAAACAACAATATGACTTGTCTCCAGCTGAGTACTAATTAACAGGTTTTTTAGCTATAAAAGGACTTTAGCCATAATAAACTTGTTTTTTCAGCTACGAATTTTCATGGTTAAAAGTGACTTAGCCAGTCTCCTCTGAAAAAGCCTTACCTTACTTGATCAGATATAAGATAAGTACTTCAGCAATCGGCTCACCTTGATTCAAACTCGGTTTATCCTAGTTACTGGCTAGCAATGTTGTAGGATAAAAATCCTGTGCTCTGCCCTCTGTTAACAGTTAACTGTCACTGTCCTCTGTTAACAGTTAAGCTAAATAAGTCGCGAAAAAGAAATATAATGTCGTCGCAACACTTATCACAATAACAACACCTCTTACCTGCTTTTGTGGTAGTTGGCGTGATATATTCGCCGCCATATAGCCTCCTACTAACGTGCCACATAACAAAACAGTACCTTCATACCAGACAATAACGTCATTATAAATAAACAGGGCGATGGCAATTAATGACACTGCCGCTGACACTAATAATTTCAATCCATTCATTGCATTGATGTTGGTATGGCCTGCTAATGCTAAATAGCTGAGTATAATGATACCCAGTCCCGCGTTAAAAAAACCGCCATAAATAGACACTCCCAAGAGTAGTATTAACAGTAAAACCCCACCAATAGCAGATGCGTGTTGGTGCTTAGTCGCTATTTTTTTAAACCCTGCATTAAGCTGACCACCAAAAATAAACAGTACAGTGGCAAATAATAACAACCAAGGAATAGCGACTCGAAATATCCCTTCTGATGTTTGCAGCAATAGCCAAGCACCAAAAACACCCCCTATCAAACTGATAACGATGATGAGTAAGAGTTCATCTTTATGCGCAGCAAGCTCTTTTCGAAAGGCATAAGTACCGCTCATATAACCGGCGCACGACGCAAAAGTATTGGTCGCATTAGCCATAATAGGAGGAATACCGACAAAGATAAGCGCGGGAAAGGTAATAAAACTTCCACCGCCGGCAATCGAGTTAACAACACCACCAAAAAAACCGGCAAGGAACAAAAATATGAGTTCAAATGACATGATTAATAATAAGCCTGTAAAGATAAAAATGGGTTAAACGGTAGCATATTTTCTTTCAGCCCCAGATACTGGCAAGTAAAATGCCTGTGTGATGTTCAATCCTAACCTGATTTCATCCATTTGAATATTATATATGATGACGGCTTGACTACTATTTGACTACTATCTGACTACTATTTGACTAGTGCTTGACTAGAGTTTCATCACTGAATAATAGAAATTAATCGACAAAAGAGACAAAGCGATATAGTTTAGCTGTATCATTTACAGCATCCATAACTGACGGATTAACTTGATCTATTTCAAAGATGCCCACCCTCTTGGAAAAATTAATCATATTCCTAGAATTGTTGCAACCATGTATGCTTTGTCCATTTCGGTGCAAATTTTAGGAGCAAATATCTTTGATATACATTATATCTGGATTATTCCCTTGTGCCTTTTATGGCCACATCTTGCCCTGACAGCAACCAACCTGTCTGCAAATGGACGAAAACAGGAAGAGATAAACATGCATTTAGATGCTTTGTTTGCTTGCCTGATGATACTGGTTACGCCGATTTATTCCTTTACTTCAACGATGATCACATTATTGATTGCAAACGCGCTATTTGTTGGTGGCTTTCGTGCCATGTTAACTACGCTATTAGTGATGATCACAATTTTTGCTCTAGCTTTTGCTATCTTGCCTGAATTGCACTTTTTGGATGAAGAATACAATACTATTATTTCCAGTAGTTTTTTCTTGCTTATTTACTTGTGCGCATTCGCTCTAACGGTTTTTCGCCTCACGCATCGATTAATTAAGCTCAATAAGAAAGTTAAAACACTCTCGGTAACCGACCCATTAACTGGCTGCTACAATCGATTATACTTGGATAATAATTTGGCCAAAGAACTACAGCGTACTTATCGTTTTAAAAATCAAGTTACTGTGCTGTTTGCAGATTTAGACCATTTTAAAAAAATTAATGATCAACAAGGTCACAATACTGGCGACAGGGTACTAAAAAAATTCGTACAGATAGTTAATACATGTATTCGCCATGACGTTGACTGGATAGCCCGTTATGGTGGGGAAGAATTTATTATTATCTTACCCAACACCGACGCAGAATCAGGTGCCATCACGGCCAATCGTATCCGAGAAGCCATCAGTCAATATAAATTTGTTTCAGACGAGAGCTATTTTCAAGTTAGTTGTAGTTTTGGTGTCTCAGAAACTTATCTCGATAATGATGAATTAAACATAGAACAACTGACTAATCAGGCTGATCAAGCGCTTTATAAGGCAAAAGATAAAGGTCGAAATCGCGTTGAAATATTTTCACCAAACGAAACTTTGAAAGGTTAATCGCTCGATACCCGTACATAAATGATCAAACGCTAAGTAACAAATTTTATTGCTTAATGATTTTAATAACAGCACAAGCGTGACTTTTTATGACTAAGTTAACTTGATGCTTATCGCCACTTAATTTTTTATTATGGCTTGTTCTGTTTCAGTTCGCCAAAAAAAACACGGTCAGGCATGAGCTGTTTTATTCAATCAAAAAACTTCGCTTTTTCTTCAAACTAGCTCGCCTTAAGGTTTAAAGCTCAACCGTATTAACTCCTAACGGTAATAACTTACAAGGGAAATAAAGTCTAAGCGCTATTAACGTCTAAAAAGCCAACTGACGATTAGTTCTTTCGCCCCCTCACACACTCACAAGGTGAACCAGTGGCTAAAAAGTGTTCATCATAAAACACTTACTCACCTTGGCCTTAAGGCATTATGGCCTAAATACGCTGTTTAATGAGTTAACTGATATCTCAATATATCGACAATTTTTCGCTTACAACAATTTAGTCTGCAATTACTCTATAAAGCTTACCTATAACAGCGTAGGATGAGGTAACTTTAGATATAAATTAGGGCTGCACTTAACGTGCACTAACATAAAAAATTATGCAACTAACAGCAAAAGCATCACTGACTAACGCGTTACTTATTTCTATTTGCACACCGAATTTTAAAGGTGATGAAGCAACCGAGTCACTTGCAGAGCTTGCCCGCTTAGTCACTACGTTAGGCTTTAAAGTAGTAGGTACACAATCGCAAAAGCTGAGTTCTACCCAAAAAGTGAATGTACTCGGCTTAGGAAAACTGGCTGAAATAGCGCAACTCACCGGTAACAAGGGTGTGGTTGAAGGCTTAGAAGAGGATGAAGACTTAGAAGAAGATGCAGAATTCACCCTTAACCCTGTAAATGTTCCATCAGATAACCTGCCGTTTGCCTGCGCTGATGTGGTGGTATTTGATTGTGATTTAAGCCCATCTCAGCTGCGTAATGTCGAGAATCAGTTAGGCGTAGAGGTGTTTGACCGTACCGGCATTATTATTGAAATATTTAGTCGCCATGCTCGGACCAAAACAGCGAAATTACAAGTTGAAATTGCTCGGCTTAATTATGTTGCACCGCGCCTTCGTGAAACATCAACGGGTGATAAAGAACGTCAAATGGGTAAAGGCGCTGGCGAAACTACACTAGAGCTAAACCGCCGTGCAGTTCGCGACCAATTAGCCGAACTCAAGCGTGAGTTAGTCAGTGTTCAAGACGAAATGAAAGGCCGACGTAGCCAACGTTCTGAGCTTTTTTGTGTCGCTTTAGTCGGTTATACCAATGCCGGCAAGTCATCAATGATGCGAGCCATTACCGGTAGTGATGTTGAAGGTGAAAACAAACTTTTTGCCACCCTTGACACCACAGTTCGTGCCTTATATCCCATCACTCAACCACGAATATTAGTCTCAGATACTGTCGGTTTTATTAAAAAATTACCACACGATTTAGTCGCCTCATTTCATTCCACTTTAGCAGAAGCCCATGATGCATCATTATTGCTCTATGTGGTTGATGCTGCCGATCCTTCATTTCGTGCACAACTCGATGTCGTTCATGACGTATTAGAAGAAGTGGGTGTTGAAGACAGTAAAAAATTACTGGTACTCAACAAATCAGACCAACTGAGCCTTGAGCAACAACAAGCGCTGATGGAAGAGTTCCCTGATGCTATGATGACTTCAACCCGTAATCCCGCTGATATCAGTAAATTGCATAAATATATTGTTGGCGTTGCACAGGACGAGATGATTGAAGACGAAGTTATTATCCCCTATACCGCTAAAGGTATCATAGGTGAAATTCGTTCAAATATGAGTGTTATTAAAGAAGAATATGAATACAGCCATATTAAGCTTACTGTACGTTCAAATGCGATTGATTTAGAAAGATTAAAGAAGAGCATGCTAGGTTTATCAACTGATGACTCATAAAGCGTAAGTTATAAGTCATCAATGCTAGTGCATCAACGGCACAGTAATTAACTGTTCTCACGGGGACACATTAACCCATGTGTTCCCGTTTTTGGTCTAATAATCAAAATAAAGCTCACGCCTGCTTTACTTTAGCTAACTTATTAGCATAAATGATTAAAATTTTAACCCCAAGTATTAGTCACTTTACAGCCATTATTACGCTGGTTTTTTTCTGCGAATATAGAGTTTTCTATTGAGCTTAGCGACAATTTCGCCTTGCGCATCTTTTACATACACCGGAATTTCAGGCAGATATTTTTCGCCTTGCGCGGTCTGGGTCAAAATATCGGCAATCAAAGCATCGGTAATGAAAAATTCTGCGGTTACTGTGCCCTTGCCGGGTTTAATATAATCGATGTCTGCTGACTTATCCCAAACGATATAATCTTTTCCCAATCGCGCCATTACCAATAACATGCAGAAGGGATCTGTCATTGCATATAACGAACCACCAAAATGTACACCAACCGCATTTTGGTTAAACATGTTTAATTTTAAACGCACTTTGGCTTGACGAAAATCCTCAGAAACATCAACAACACGAATGCCAGTAAATAGAAATGGTGGCCAGATATTTAGTAATAATTTCATTTGCCAAGCTTTTTTAAACATAGGTTTTCCTCAAAGGTGGAATAAAAACGTGAGTACTGATATAAACGCTAAGGTTTATATCCTCATACTCGTCAGACCAGCAAAGTATTATGACGTTTTAAGCCAATAAAACCAACAAAATAGACAATCATTTACAACTAGCCCTTTCAACCGAGCCCATAACCCCCTATAATTTTCACTATATTTAAAGCAGATGTAGAGACCAAAATTAATGCCTGAACAAAATGAAGAACTAAAAAGAGCTGGACTAAAAATTACTCTGCCGCGCATTAAAATTTTGGCCATTTTACAAAACCCCAATAACCAGCACATCAGTGCTGAAGACGTATACAAACTTTTGCTTGAGCATAATGAAGAAATTGGTTTGGCGACAGTATATCGCGTATTAAACCAATTTGATGATGCTGGTATTGTCACTCGTCATCATTTTGAAGGTGGTAAATCAGTATTTGAACTAAGTCATAAGAAACACCATGATCACTTAGTGTGTTTGAATTGCGGTAAAGTGATTGAATTTGAAGATGATGTAATCGAACAGCGCCAAGAAGACGTGGCAAAATTTCATAAAGTGAAATTGACCAATCACAGTTTATACTTGTATGGCGAATGTGAAGATGAAGTAGCGTGCGAGAAATATCGTAAAGCGCAGTCTTAAAGCGCAGACAAAATAACAAATAAAAAGCCCTAGTTATTAAGTTAACTAGGGCTTTTTATTTTCAAGAAGAGCGGTATATATATAGAATAGTAACGCAAGTTATCGCTCACTTAGTGAGAATACACTGTCGTTAAACCGCTACTACCTAAGCTAACATCAAGCTAACGCAGCGCAGCTAAACGCTAATCAAACTCACCAACGCTCAATACTCCACTGCACCGCCATCAAGGCAATCAATAAAGAACCTAACGGCATCACGCCTTTGCTATAGAATTTTCTCTTGCGCAGTAAAATCAATACCGGTAGTAAAATAGCTAATATGGCTAACTGACCGATTTCCACACCAAGATTAAAGGCTAATATACTCAGCAATTGTTGATCAGCGGGTAAACCTAACTCGCCTAATACGCCAGCAAAGCCCATACCGTGTAACAAACCAAAAGCAAAGGTTAACCAAGCTAAACGTAGTACTAGAGGCCAAATATTATTCAGGGCAGCAAATAAAACGGATAAAGCAATGCCAAGTTCCACCCAACGACTACTTGGGCTTAACCAGCCTAAAGCGGTTGCGGTTAATGTCAGCGAATGGGCTAAGGTAAATGCGCTAATAATCCATACCGTATTGGTCAAAATAACGTTAACACTGGTAATAGCTTGCCACTGCTTGTTTTTACGTTCTAGTACCGCCGGCAACAATAGCGCTAACAAGAACAGAATATGATCAATACCGATCCAAATATGAATAATGCCTTGATAGACAAACTGCTTAAAAGTGGTCCGCCAACTTCCCTCACGTAAGTCTATCGTTATTTTTCTGGTGTTATCATCCAAGACAAAGCTGTGCATATTGCTGCCATCACCAATGTTTAGCACCATTTCATGGCTACTATCTAAAGCAAATATCGCACTATATTTTATATTTAATGGCCCACTGATAGCACATTGTCCTGAAAAGTCAGTAACAGCAAAGGCTTCGTTAGCATGATCCTGTAAACGCTCTACAAGGTCGAAACGCAGGTTACATGTAAGATTGTCACGGCTAAGTAATAAGTTTTCTGCTAAGTAACTGGCGATCTCAGCTTGGCGACTTTTTACTTCTCCCCAAGTTAACTCACCATTAGCATTGAGATCTAAACCCACCGCAAGTTCCAAGTCAGCTAAACTCAATTGCCATTCGCCATTAATGCGACCCGTATCGTCAATTTCGGCAATAATATAACTGGTGCTCAATTGATGAGCCGACACGGTATTCGCTAATAATAACGACAGTCCGATTAAGGCTATTTTTAACCACTGGTGCATATTTAATCTCACTACTGTTACTGCTTATTGGCTGTAAGCTTTCTAGCTTATGCCTGCGTTGAACTTTTAAGGTCGGCTTGTGCTGCCATTGCGCGTTTAAGTATGCGTTTATCTGGGCCTAATTTAGCTTGTTGCCAGTTGATTTTTGCCCAGTGCAGCGCTTTAATTGCATCAGGCGCAATATCTAAATAATAACGGGCAATGTCGGCGGCATGGGCTGTGTCATTACGCTGCAAGCGTATTTCAATGCGCTGGCTTAGTCGCTGTTGCCACACTTGTTTGTCTAGATTACTGGCTGAGTTACCGGCTTGCTCTGCCAAGGCTAAACGCAGTAATAATGCATCATCAAAACTATCACTGGCTAATACAATCGGCCCTAACTTATCTAATACAATGTTACCTTGTTGTTGCTCCAAATGAATATCAGCCCATAACGCCAAATAACTCACGGGCGCTTGTGCTAAAGGAAAATCTGACAAATGTTCAAGTGCTTGCTCTGGAAGCTGTTGTCGTTGGGCAAGATCAGCCAAAATTTGTTTAAGCCACACATGCTGTTCACGTGGAATGTCGCCCGCCATATTAACCACGCGTTTTAGTTGCTGATAGCTCTGGGCAACTTGTCCTTGTTCAGCATTAACTTCAAGTACACAAGCTGTGCTTAGCAAAAGACTGCCCTGCCCCAACACTTGTAAACAGGCTTGTTTAGCTGCCACTAAATCACCTTGAACCATGTGAATATTGGCTTTCATTAGCCAAGCGGCGACATGATCAGGCTGAAGCTGCAGTATTTCCAAAAGCAGTTGTTGTGCCTGATCAAACTCATGATAGTGCTGCAATACCGTAGCTGAATAAAATTGTAATTCTAAATCATTAGGATCAGCTAATAATAAGGGCTTAAGTAATGCGCTGGCGCGGCCATAATAGCGACTGGCTAAACCTGGTTTGCTCGCGTCACTGATCAGTTGCGCGATAAACACTTTTGGTTGTTCTGCGGGTTGAGGCACCGTCCAACTGGCAACGATACTTTGGTCTGATTGGGGTACATAACTTGCTGAGTATGCCGGGTGTGCGATAGTAATAAAAATCAATATTAATAAGGCGCGGCTGTAACCTTGTAGGTAAATGAGTATGGCCATATTATTATCCATAAAAGGGCGCCTTCCATGGCGCAGTCAAACTTTATTTTACTGTGGAAGCAAGTCGTCGTATGCCGCTGGATCCTCAACATCTTGAGTAAACGTACGACCATTTACGGCCAAAGGTTTATCATTAGATTGCTGATTAAAGGCTGCACGACTCGTACTATTAAAAGATACTGTCAGCGTTTCAATAGTAATGTTAACTGTACCAGTAACCGCGGTATTTACGCCGTCAGTCACTGAAAAAGTAAAGCTGTCACTACCGGTTACTTCGTTATTTGGCTGGTAAGTAAATCCACCATTGCCGCTAACAGTAACCACACCTAACATTGCCTGTTGATCAAGGCTAAAGCTTAAAGCGTCGCCATCTGCATCAGCTGCACTTAACATATCGGTAATCGGCGTTTCTGTTTGAGTAATCAAATCCACCGTTATCGTAGTAGGTGCCGCATTGGCTGGCTCGCTTGGCGCTTCATAACCATCATTACACCCTGCAAGTACCAAAGTGGTCGCTAAACTTAACGCTATCACCTTAAGTTTAGGTGCTGCGATAATAGGCGACGCTGTGTTGCGTTTATAATATTGCATTAAAGTGCTCCTTATTCAGAACCGGGTAACGGCATAGCTAAATATGGGAAGCTATCGCCCATCATAGATGCATCGCTAGGTGCGCCATCAGTAAAGGCGGCATTACCAACACTAGCATCTTCTGGTGCACAGAAACCTAAGTTTGTCGGCACGCCATTCACTGGAATGTCATGACATAAAGCGCCCATTACTACACGAAGTGCAATATCAACTACGTCATCACCTGGACGACGACCGTTTGGAAAACCCGCTAAATCGTTGCCAGCTACACCGAATGCAGATTGCTCGCTAGCTGGCTTGGCAGGAATACCTGTATTTAAGCGCAACATTTCAGAACCTGTAACGATTGATTGCTGGTTAACACCTTCAACACCGGTCAAAAATGCCGCGATCAAATCAGTTCGTGGAAAGTTTGTTGGCGCCAGTGTTTCTAAATCAGTGCCAAGTCTAGTGTTTACTGCATCTTTAAACAGAATATTCAGTAACTCAGGTAACGTTGGGTGTGTGACATAATCGATAAACTGGCCATCATTACTTGGATGCGAGCTAGAAAATTTATCTTTATCTGCTAAACCGATAACCAACTCGTTTACTAGCGGTGAACCCAAACGTGAAACCTGAGTCATTGCACCACCGTTCACTTCAGTGCTATCAAAACTAGCATTAGGATTCAAAATTCTTGCTTGCGGCAAACTTGCACTAGTCCAACTACCAATAACACCATTACCTTCGCCAATTAAGCAAGCGGTTGGTACTTCAATAGCAATACTGGTGACGTTTTTATCCGCTAAATCATCATTCATTGATGATTGAGTAATACCGTCTGGGAAACCTTCTCCATCGCCATTACCACGAACACTGTCACCTTCAACAGGCACAAAGTTGACTAAATCAAAGACCTTACCCAAGTTAACAGTAAATGCATCTTTACGCTGACCAACGAACACTTTAGCCGGGACATCACATCCAGGGATAGTTGCTGAATAAACAAAGCTATCGGCGTAAGTTTTATACTCTGCGGCGCTGCCAAATGATTTAGTACCAATATAATCTAGTGGCTTGCGAAAATTTGTGCCGCCTGTGTCCATATTAGTAACATCAACAGTAGTGCCTGTGCGCATCGGGCCTGAAGTCATTTTAACCCTGTACTTTTCAGAGAAATTAGCTGCCCCTTGATTATCCGCCGTGATCTTACCGACATTCTTAAGCGGTACACCAACAGGTATTTGTTCACCTTCTGGACCTACCATCAAGGCAATACCAGCATTGTCATTGCCTAGCATCTGACTAAAATTAAAACTAAAAGTAATATCTTCAACGGCATCGCCATCACTGTCGATATGGATGTCATAAGTCGCAGCAGGATCCATAGCGAAATAGTTAGGTCCAC
Source organism: Colwellia sp. MB3u-4 (assembly GCF_014077065.1). Lineage (NCBI taxonomy): Bacteria > Pseudomonadati > Pseudomonadota > Gammaproteobacteria > Alteromonadales > Colwelliaceae > Colwellia > Colwellia sp. MB3u-4. Next base: position 51,938 of record NZ_JACGVE010000081.1, read on the forward strand.
CATAAGCATCTTGTAAAGGGATATAGTTCGCAATTAGGGTAACATAATCACCACGCCCTGCTTCGTAACTATTGAATGAATAAAAATCTGTTGAATCTATTGTCGGCATGCGCGTAACATTAGGTGCTTCACGATGACTTGATGCTGTAACAGCTTGAGACAAGGTTGCACTCATAATTATCGAGGCAATAAGCGTTAATTTATATTTTTTCATGACGTTTCCTTTTTTAATTTTATGATTCTAAATAGTACTTTTTTTAGAGTTCATATAGTTAAACGGTTGAGATTAAGTATTGGATGCAAAGAAAGTAATCTTTTTTTAAATTAATTATTTTTCCAAGCGATTAATCAGCTTAAACACGCTAATAGGTCATATTTACCTACCCGATTAAAAACGTGTCATAACTTATATACTGCTCTTATGTACCGCAGCACCTCTATGCTTTTATACTTTTGTGCTCTTTTATTGATAATGTTGTTCCAACCCAGACAACTTAATTAACTAACGAAAGCTGATTTAAAGCCAGCTCGCAATAACACTGTATGCATTTGTGCTTTTATGACTAGGTTAGCTTTCAAGTTATGCAACTTACATAACTTGTACGAGTTGGTTAAACTTATGCTGTAATCCCGCTCAATATTTTTTAATGATTGACGATTCATCCAACACACTAATATCAGACCGCTAATGGATAAATTTATTTCAGGGCAATAACAAAAAATTAAAAAAAAGTAAAAAAAAAGCGAAACTTGCGTTTCGCTTTTCACCTTATTTAGAACAGATCATGCGCTAGCTGTAAAACTCATTAGCGCTGATTAATAAACTAAAGCGTAACCAATTTAGAGGTGTATAGCACGGTAGTAGGTGAACCATTCGGCGAACCACCTAGCGGCTCTAAACTCACCGCCAAAGCAGCAATTTCAATTTGATCAAACAATTGAGGTTTATTTAAGGTCAATTTACCCGTTTTAGGTAATAAGCCTAAAGAGATAGGCGCTCTGCCATCTGCTGGTACTATCCATAATTGATAATCCGCATTAGCCTGAGCCACTAAGGTTTTAGTCGCTTGAATATCAATAGTGTCTGTGCCGATTTCTAGTGCCCATAGCAGCTCAGTTTGTTCATTATTTACTAAAGCGAGTTGTTGAGCATCCGGTGCTGATATGGGTTCAACATTGACTAATAATACCGCTAGCACCAAAGCAGCCGCTGACGCTAAACCTGCGATGCTTTGCCAAATCTTTGACTTGGCCTTGGTGAACGACACAATATTATTTTTTTCTGGCTCAGTAACAAACCCTAGCTGCTGTTCGATGCGCAGCCACACTGACACATCAGGTGTCACGGGTGAAATTTTTTCTCCTAAGCCATTTAGCTGCTGCTCCCAAGTTTGGGTAGCCTCGCTGATCGGCGGATATTGCATCATTAATTTTTGAAAGCGCTGACGAGCAGGTCCGCGTAAGGTACCTAATACGTATTCTGCAGCTAGGGCATTTTTGAGGTTTTCAGATAAATAATTCATGAGGTTAAGCAACTTTGTAAACTTGTAAGACCGCGTCTTATCCAGCTTTTAACCGTGCCCAAAGGATTATTGAGGTGTTTAACCACCTCCTGATGGGAGCAGCCATTGAAGTAGGCCAAATAAATAGCCTGACGTTGTTGCAGATCAAGTTTTTGCAAGCATTTGTCTAGTAACAGTTCTTCTATGTCATGGCTTTTCTCGGGCGTATCTAGTTCAACGCTGTCTGGCTCAATTAATTCATCTTCTTTTCTAATTTTGTTATAGCGCAAAATATCTAGCGCCCGATAACGCACTATGCTGATCATCCAAGTCAACACTGTGCCCTTGCCGACTCGGTATTCTGATGCATTATGCCAAATACGCACATAAGCCTCTTGCAAAGCTTCTTCAGCTAATTCTTTACGCGCTAACATTTTCAAGCTAACCGCATAAAGCTGTTTACTGGTGGTTTGGTAAAGCGCTGAAAACGCCTTTTTATCGCCTTGAGCTATAGCGCCAAGTAAGGCTAGGTGCTGTTCATGTTCCATTATTTATGGCTCTTTTTCTGTAAGAATAATTTACTGACAAGCCAAGATAGTATACTAACTGATGAGGATTTACCTACAACTCCATTTAGCCTCAACCGAGAAACTCCTTTTAAAAAAACCTAAAAGCGCCCGATTGGAAAATAAATAAATCCGATTAAATAGCGCTATTATCTGGCTAAATTTATGACACAACTGTTCAGTATCCACCAACAATTATTGCACCGAGTAACTCTTGATATTAAATTGAACATCAGTAAGTAGTTTTAGCAGAGGGCTAGGGAGGTAAGTGTAAGTAGCTAGGTTCATCAGAATAAATAGCTTATTAAATCTCACACACTCAAGAGTTTTATCGTTACATAGAGCAGTGCTAAGCTGATAAAAATGAAAACGATTGCGGCCAATTTAAATATACTTTTTGCTAGCCAATGTTTCATCCGGGCAAACCAACCTTTGGGCATATCATCAATATTTGGCGTATTAACTAATAAACCTAATATTGCACTTAATAACAAGCTCCATGTGGCTAATAACAAACTCGGTACACCATAACTATTTTGCTCAGCAATCGAGCCATTAAGAAATAAAATCACGATAAAAACCAGGCAGGCAACAAAGGCAAAATTTAATAACGGCTTGATAATAAACAAACGCTGCGCCAACTTTTTAACTGTCATACTTTATGCCTCTTTAACTTAGTTTTAATGTCACTTTGATTAAATTTCACTTAACTTTCATGCACTTTAATATTAGGTTCATGTGATTAACCACACAGTCATAGCCTAGTGTGATTATCTCGACAGTTTAGCGTTTTTGCTTACAGACTCAAACCACTAGTTTTATTATTTACACTAATTATCAGCTCTTTTTCTGCACCTAAAGTAGTATTCTACAACTTGGTTTTATAAGCCATGCTGCTAAGCTGAAATGATTTTCTTAGCCTCTTAATTGGAAGCTTTTATTTTTTATTTTCTACTATGGAGGAAGTTTAACATGACTAAATATTTATCGATGTTTATCATCATTACCATCAGCTTGTTAAGTGCTAACAGCCTAGCTAAGCCAAGGGCATTAATTGGATTTGGCCTTAATCCTGGTGAGCTAAGCGCCAGTTATTTTCAAGGCGCTAAAGACAATAAAAACCTTATTGTTTTGTTACACGGTTGTGCTCAACAAGGGCAAGTGCTCGCACAGCAAAGTGGCTTAATGGCTTTAGCAGACAAAAAACAATTTTCACTACTTATTCCACAACAAAGCCAAGACAATAATATTCAAGGCTGCTTCAATTGGTTTTCTTCACAAGATATAGAGCAAAACCAAGGTGAAAGCCTGTCAATAAAAAACATGATCACGAGCGTTAATGCTGAACATCATTTTAACAAAATTTATATTATAGGATTGTCAGCCGGTGGTGCGATGGCAAGTTCAATGCTGGTTAATTACCCACAGCTATTTACTGCTGGCGCCATTATTGCTGGCATACCCTACCCTTGCGCCCATAACTTAAGCACGGCTATTGCCTGCATGCGCAGCGGCCCCTCACAAAACCCTGAGCAATTAACCCAATTAGTGCATCAAATAAACAGCTCAACAAAACATTGGCCTACGCTGTCAATTTGGACCGGTTCTCAAGACACAGTCGTTAACCCAAAAAATTCACAACAACTTGCTATCCATTGGGCCGAGTTAACTCAGTCGTCAAAACAGCCCATTATCTCAAAACACCAAGGCTATAAAGTTAGCCAATGGCAAGGCCAGAACAAGCAAGTGAATGTCGAACTCATTGAGATTGAAAATATGGGCCATGGCATTGCGGTAGCGCCACAAAAAATTGATGGTGGCAGTGAAGCGCCGTTTGTCATTAACACCCCTATTAGCACTGCATTGTACTTACTCGAGGCTTGGGGGCTATAAATGCTTAGCTATTTCGCTAAAACTAGACTGTAAGCAATAAATAAAATTATATTTAACGGCTTTAATTACAGCAACTTAAAAATAAATACCGACGACATACTACTATAGTACAAATTGTCTTCTGGCAAATTTACTATAAAGTTTTAAGCCCAATAATGAAGAAATAAAAACTGCGCACATTAGCGGTTGATTAGATTTAAAACACAGGGAAATATTATGAAGCATTACAACCTAAGGCTAAGTGTTTTGGCCATCACCATTTCAGCCGCACTGACCAGTCAAAGCATCTTGGCCGCAGCAGCGAATGAACAGCTAAACAATGCTCCAACATTGGAGCGGATTGAAGTCACCGCTCGAAAATCATTGGAAAGTTTACAATCTGTACCTGTCGCAATCACTTCTATTGGCGCTGAACAATTAGCGCAAAATGGCATTAGTGTGATGACAGAAGTTCAACAGTTTTCACCGAATACGACTTTACAGGCCAGTCGTGGTACTAACTCAACCTTAACGGCTTTTATTCGCGGTGTTGGTCAAGATGATCCACTTTGGGGCTATGAACCTGGTGTCGGCATTTATATTGATGATGTTTATATTGCCCGTCCACAGGGAGCCGTACTAGATATTCTTGATGTTGAACGTATTGAAGTATTACGAGGTCCTCAAGGTAGTTTATATGGTAAAAACACTATTGGGGGTGCGATTAAATATGTCACTAAAAAAATGTCTGGTGATGTAGAACTTGATCTTACAGGAACCTTTGGAACTTACGATCGTAAAGATTATAAAGTTGCGGGTAAAATCCCAGTGATAGCTGATAAATTATATCTTGGCTTTGCTTTGGCTGACCTAAAGAGAGATGGTTATGGGGAATTTTTACAATCTGCCTTACCGGGTCAAAGCTTAGAGAACTATAATAAAGATATTTTTGCTGGTCGACTTACCATTGAGTTCGAACCGACAGAGGATTTATTCTTACGTTTTAATTACGATAAAACCACCGACGACTCAAATGCAAAAGGCGGTTATCGTTTACTGCCAAGCATGGTGACTGATGCGCCAGTACCCAATAGTGTTTATGATTCTTACACCAGTATGCCTACGTGGAATAGTGTTGAGTCAGAAGGCTTTAGCCTAACAGCTGAATATATCATCAATGATACTTGGTCGGTTAAATCAATCACCTCAAGCCGTGATAATTATTCAAAAACAAATATTGATTTTGATAATACCGCCGAGCGTATTTTCGATGTCCCTGCCATTTATGATGATGAACAATTTACGCAAGAATTTCAGCTAAACTATAACTCAGATAATTTAACCTTTGTCTCTGGTCTGTACTACTTTGATGGTGAATCATGTGGCCAGTTCGATGCTATTTTAGAGAATTTCGGCAAGTCTTTGGCTTTACCTGGGCTAACTCGAGAAGTGACGGGGTGTAATAACAGTGAAAGCTATGCTGTTTATGCTCAAGGTTCCTACAATATTACCGATAAATTCTCCATGACCTTAGGTGCGCGCTATACCAAAGAAGAAAAAATAGCTAACGTAAATAATGGTGTGGTATTTGAAACCGTTTATCCAGAAAGTAGCTGGGTACCCGGTTATGAACGTGGTGATGTTCAATTCCCTGAAGTGCTTAATGATAAAGAAGATTGGTCGCGCTTTACCCCGCGTGTAGGCGCAGAGTATCAATACTCAGACGACATGATGTTTTTTGCCAGTTATTCACAAGGCTTTAAATCAGGTACTTTTAATCCAAGAGCCAGTGGTCCAGAGCCAGCGGTAGATCCAGAAGTGGTAGATTCATTTGAAGTTGGCCTGAAAAGTGAGTGGAATAATAATTTAAGGGTTAATGCGACAGCCTTCTACCTTGATCATAAAGACAGACAATTCGTTACTGTTTTACCTTCAGAAGACAATAGCGCTTTAAGCCAACGTTTAGGTAATATTGGTAAATCAACCGCATCAGGTTTAGAGCTAGAAATTGAATATGCTGCGGCAGATAACTTAAATGTTTTTGCCAGTTTAGGTTTGATTGATTCATCTTTTAAAGAAGTAACATCATTTGATACTGACGGTAGCCAAATAGATATTAGCGATAGTTTTACTATTACAAACACCCCTGAAACGACTGCTAACCTTGGTTTTGCTTATAATATCGAAACATCAGTTGGTGCTTTTGTTGTTAATGGTAACTACTATTACCGTAGTGAGTATGACTTAAACGTTACCGAAAACCTATTAACTCAAGACGGCTATGGTCTACTTAATTTCGGTGTTAATTGGTATAGCAATGACGGAGATTGGACTGCAGCACTGCATTGGAAAAATATTACCGACGAAGAGTACTTAGTCGGTAACTACGCCTTCTTAGGCGAACAAAATAATGATGGCAGTTATCAACCTGGTTTAGGTGGTGATACGACACTGATTGGTTATTACGGGGATCCTGAAACCCTTGCATTGACCATAGGTTATAGTTTCTAAAAATCATGCTATTTTCAATAGTATAGAAAGTGCTGGTTTTTACTGGCGCTTTTTTTAATAATAAAAAATTAAGCCGTCTGTTAAATTAGTTCCCGCTGAGGGAATAAAGCTAATAGACTTGATAATACGCCCATTATTTTCAGTGTATTGGGCTACCTCCTAGTGTGGTAAGCATATAAAAGGCTGCTGTAATGAAGCAAGCAAAAGTAATTATCGCCGACGATCACCCCTTGTTTCGCACCGCATTAAAACAAGCTATAGTTGAATGCATTGAGGATCACGAAAGCTTAGAAGTAGACAACTTTGACGATCTACTCAAAGCGGTTACCCTTAACAACAGCTTAGAAATCGTTTTTCTAGATTTACATATGCCAGGTAATGATGGCTTTACCGGCTTAACCCAACTGCAAAACCATTTTCCCGATATTGTGGTGATCATGGTCTCTTCAGACGACAATTCTGAAACTATGCAAAAAGCGATTAACTTTGGCGCAGCAGCATTTATTCCTAAATCGGCTGATTTAACCACCATAGCACAAGCCATTGACAGCGTTTTAGCTGGGGGGATTTGGTTACCAAAAAATATCGAATTTAATGCCGACCAAAAAATAGATTTAGCGCACCAGAAACTGGCAAAACAATTAAGTCAACTCACCCCTCAGCAATACATAGTATTAACCCAAATAGCCGATGGTCAGTTAAATAAGCAAATTGCCTATGATCTCGACATCAAGGAAACTACGGTTAAAAAGCATGTTTCCGCGATATTATTAAAATTAGAAGTAAACAACCGCACATTAGCTGGCCTAGCATATCAGCAACTCATGCTAAGCCCTTCACAGCATTTGAATGTGTCTTAATCTCTCTAAAACAGCTATAAAGCTTATAAACCTCTCCCGTTTAACAACAAAGTTTTTCTCAAAACTTTCATGCTCTTTGGGTGATAGTTACTGGTTTAAATCTCTGGGGGTGCTAGTGTTAATCTAGATTAAATAGACAGCACAAGGAAATAATAACACCTGCCGCTTGGCTGTAAATTGAACGAGTTTACAGCCATATTCTAGCTGGTAAGCCAAAGTAGAAGTTTAGCCATTTTTATTAGTTACTTAGCGCAAGATAAGCGCTGCAATAAATTCATTGTTAAAAGGATAATAACATGAAAGTAAAATACACAGCGGTAGCCTTACTTATCACCATCTTAAGTGCTTGTGCTACACAAAAACTCATGACTGAGCAGGAAATGTTAGTACAACACCCAACATTGGCTCAGGCTAAAACCAGCATTGAGGCCGCCGAGCGTGAAAACTTAGCACTCTACTCCCCAGTACAGTTGAAAAATGCCGAAAATATTTATCAAAAGGCACTTGAACAAGCTCAAAATAGTAGCCCAAAAGTAAAGGATAGTGCCAGCGAAGTTATAGCGCGTATTGAAACGGCGAAGAAACAAGCCGTAAAAGCAAAATATGTTTTTGAGGAGGTTTTCAATGCCCGAGACCGAGCGATAAATGTCAATGCTAGCTCAGCTGCACCCGCTGCTTTTAAAAAAGCAGAATCGGAACTGGCAAAAGTATTAGCCTTACTTGAAGTTGGAGAGGATGAAAAAGCCACACGCGATGTCAATGCCTTGCGCAATCAATATTTAGATATAGAGCTAAATTCGTTAAAGCGTAATATGCTCAGTGTTGCTGAACAAGCGCTAACTAATGCCAAGAAAAATGATCTAGCTGATATAGCACCTAGCACTATGGCCATGGCAGAAGATGAATACCGCCTTGCTTTAGCGACAATAGAAGCCGATCGAACTGATACTCAAAAAGCCAACGTACATGCTAACCAGGCAATATGGTTGGTACAAAAGGCTAAGGGTATAGTCGATATTGAAACTGCCTTTAAAAATGCCAACTTTGATGCAGAACAAAAAATTCTTTGGTATCAAGATCAACTTAGCCAAGTCGTTAAATCTATTGATACTGATGTTGGCTTCAACCGGCCAAACAAAGAAGTGGTGAATAATCTAAGTGCAGCAGTAGCAAACGTTGTTGAAGAACGTAAAACCTTGTTAACGGGGATGGAATCTGCTGAAACAAAACAAACTCAGTTAGCAAAAGATAAAGCAGAAGCTAAGATGGAATTCGAGCGGGAACAGGCGCAAAAAAGAGCGGATGATGAACGTTTCTCCAGAGTACAGTCAATGTATAACCCTGAAGAGGCCAATGTATATCGTCAGTTAAACAATGTGCTTATTCGCGCCCAAGGCTTTGCCTTTAAGTCAGGTAGTAGTGAAATAGAGTCGAGTAATTTTGTTTTACTGAATAAGATTATTGAAGCCATTAAGAACTTCCCTGGTGCTAACATCATGGTTTCAGGACATACCGATAACCTTGGTAGCGAGGAGTTGAATATGGCGCTGTCGCAAGCACGGGCCCAAACGGTTGCTAATTTTATTACCCAAGTGGGCCTTATTCCCAAAGATAAAGTAGATTCTAGTGGCTTTGGTAAAAACAAACCTGTGGCGTCAAATGAAACCGTAGAAGGTCGCGCTGAAAACAGACGAGTAGAGATATTAATCATTAATGATTAATATTAATTAGACCCGCGATAAAAGCCTGCTTAATACAATTAAGCAGGCTTTTCTTATTTGAACACTGATTATTTAAACGCTAGTTATTCGAACTCTAGTTATTTGAAAATCATAATTATCTAAAAATAATAATTACCTAAAATAAATAGTTCATTGAAAGTTTTTTTGTGACTAAGTTCATCTTTTCAACGCAAGCAGAAATATGCTCTTAAAACAAAGTACAGCAAGATGATTAATCTTGAGGCCAACTAACTTTGCCCTTTTCTTTTTAGTAAAAATATACGCTAAGCAATAGCAGGCTTTTTACTCATCAATCTTATCTCTGTAATTAAGATTATCTCGGCGATAACATCTACATAGTGACTATGTTAACTAGCAAAAAGGCTCTAAAAACATCATGCAGAAAGCTTGCTTAGTCGTAACACAGAATAAGCACAGAATAAGCACATAATAAGCACATAATAAAAAAAGCAACTCAGCTTATACCAGTAATTGCCGCATCATGCGCTTTAATGCTAATGACTTAACGGGTTTGCGTAAAAACAAAAACTCAGCATCACTGGTATGTTGTCGAACACTTTCTGATGGGTCAGCAGAACAAATTATCACTGGTAGTTGCCATTGTTGTGCTCGCAACATAGCTCGCACTAAATCAACGCCATTATTGCCATGTTCAAGGTGATAGTCAGCAATAATAATATTAGGGATAATCTCGCCATTGGCTAATGTTTGCTGGCATGACGGTTGATCATAGGCAGTTAACACACAACAACCCCAATCACTAAGCTGTGAGGCCATTGCAGTTAGCATCAGTTGGTCATTATCGATCAATAATACCACCATGTTATTAAAGGATTTTTCGAGTGAACTTTCGGCTATAGCCTCCAAACTTTTATTTAACTTACCTTTATGGTGTATTTTTGCCTTAACGATGGCGGCCTCACTAGCACTGACGCGCGGTATTTCAATACTAAAACACGTACCTTTACCGAGTTGCGATTTAACCGAAATTGACAAACCGAGCAATTTTGCTATGCGCTCTGATATCGCCAAGCCTAAACCTAATCCTGGTATTTCACGGTTTTGCGCTAAACGTTCAAATTCACGAAAGATGGCTTTTTGCTGTGCTAACGCGATCCCTGGGCCGTTATCCCAAACCTCAAGCCTTATCATTGTTTTGCTGCGTCGTATCCCTAATAAAATGCGATTTTGAACCCCCGCTTTTATTCCCTGTTTATCATTGCAATAATGTACGGCGTTCGATAAAAAATTTTGTACTATTCGCCTTAGCATGCGTTTGTCAGAATGCACAACACATTGGCTAACTTGATATGAAAAACGTATGCCGGCTTGCGCGGATAAGGCCGCAAATTCATTCTTGAGTGGCTGTAATAAGTCATCAAGGGCGAATTGACTTTTTACTATTTTTTCAGAGCTACTATCTAAGCGAGAAATTTCAACTAAGTCTGACAACAAGGCTTCGACCACGTTCAATGAGTCCTCAATATGCTGAGCAAGTGCGGTGAGTTCCTCACCTTGTACTTTGTTTTTTAACATCGAGGTAAATAAAGATAAGGCATTAAAAGGCTGCATAAGGTCGTGACTTGCTGCCGCTAAAAATCGACTTTTACTGCTGTTGGCCGCTTCCGCTTCGGCTTTGGCGTTTTGTAATTCTTGGGTTCGGCTTGCCACACGTTTTTCAAGATTTTCGTTGGCTTTTTGTAAGGACTTCTCAGCTTCTATATGGGCAGTAATATCTGAAAATGTACTGACAAATCCGCCAGCAGGCATCGACTGTCCACGAATTTCTAATACCATGCCATTAGGCATTTTTCGTTGAAAATGATGGCTATCACCTTTTTTCATATGCGCGATACGTTTGGTGATCATCTGCTCATTATTAACACCACCGGCAATAATGCCTCGCGCAATATTAAAATTTAACAAGGTTTCAATCGGTAGGCCGGCTTGAACAAAACCTTCAGGATAATCAAGCAATTGAATATAACGCTGATTCCACGCCACTAATCTCATGTCCGCATCAACCACACTGATGCCTTGTTCAATATTTTCAACACCCGACTGCAATAACTCGCGGTTAAAACGAAACAGTTGATTTGCTTCATCCACAATACTCACCACATCTTCAAAGGGCATTTGTTCTGATCTTGATACCGCTTTCATGACCATACGTGTTGAGGCTGAGCCCAGTACACCAGAAAGTTGCACACGGGTATATTCAACCAGATTTACGGGCTCAGCGTTAGAAGATAGTTGATTGGCTTGATTAGTCTTGGCGATCAACTTAAAGGCATCAGCGGCGTTTTTATCGATAAAACGCATTAATAAACTGTAAAGGTCTTCTGTACTTAACTTACTCTCAATTTGCTGTTGAGCTTTACTAATGAAAATATCTGCTTGTAATTTTTCACCTAGACTGCGTTGGGTCAATAATGAAACACCGACAAAACAAACGATATTGCTCATTAAGCTATAGAATACGCCATGACTGGTTAAGTCTAAAAATTTGACGCCAAACAGCGCAGTCGGTTTTAACCAAGCAAGGCCAAAAACGCCCTCTTGTACCCACACTAAATTAGGAGCTATGATGGGTAAAAGTAGGGTGAAAAACCACATCAAACTGCCAATAATCAAACCGGTTAATGCGCCTTTAGCATTCGCTTTGCGCCAGTACAAAGCGCCGATAATCGCCGGCGCAAACTGTGATAACAACACAAAGGAGAGTAAGCCAATACTGGCTAAATGACTTTGCTGATTAATACTACGTTCAAAGGCAAAGGCAAGTAACAATATGGTGATAATGGTCAGTCGGCGCTGCTTTAACAACAAGCTAGAAAATTGCGCTGCACCTTCCTTACTGAAATAGTTAAATTTTAAGGTTATTGGCGTTATAACTTCGGTTGAAATCATGGTACTAAGCACAATAGCAGAAACAATCACCATACTGGTTGCTGCCGCTAAACCACCAATATAAACCACAATACCTAACCAAGCTTGCTGAAAAAACATCGGTAAGGTAAGCACATAAGTGTCGGCATCAACACCGCCGCCAGGAAAAGTAATTAAGCCCGCGATTGCTATGGGTAAAACAAAAATGTTAATTAAAATAAAATACAGTGGGAACAACCAACGGGCCGTTTTTAGCTCTTGTGGATGATGGTTTTCTATCATCATCATATGAAATTGCTGTGGTAAAACAAAAATGGTTATTGCGCCCAATATCGCCTGAGTCACCGCAAGATAAACCGAATTACCGTCAGTAAATAAGCCCTGACTTTGTTTCTGAGCAGCTAAGTCGGAAAAACCATCAAAAACAAAAAACGTCGCGAAAATACCCACGGCAGTTAATGCTAATAATTTCACCACTGAGCTAAAGGCAATGGCTAAAACTAAACCTTGATTTTGCTTACTAGCAGCAATTTGCCGAGTACCAAATAAGATACTGAATACAATTAATACGAGGGTAACGACAAAAGCGGTACTAATACCTGATTGAAAAGTGCCGGTGAGTAAATCAAAGCTGGTGCTAATAGCGCGTAATTGCAAGGCAATATAAGGTATGGTGCCAACTAAAGCGATTAGTGCAACACTAATCGCAATTTTAGGCGAACGGTCATAACGAAAGGCAATAAAGTCGGCAATTGAGGTCAGGTTTTGTCGCTTAATAATGTTTAACATTTTCAGCAACATTGGCCAAGCTAATACCAGACAAAGCATGGAGCCAATATAAATCGGTGCAAGCCAAGCGCCAGTGGTTGCGGCTTGACCCACTGTGCCGTAAAAAGCCCATGAGGTGCAGCTAACCGCTAAAGATAAGCTATATACCCACGGCTTACAGCGCCATTGTTCAGGTGATTGATTTTGGCCTTTATGAGCAACTAAAAACAATAGGCACAAGTAGCCAATAGAAAGAGCGGTGATCAACCACGTATCAATAGATAACCAAGCTAGCAAATTCATTCCTTTGTTTTAACAATTGTATACTCGCATAACCACTTATCTCATCTAGCATATCATGCTCGTTTGTTGATGTTAGTGCACTAAGGTAGTACTTATTTCCCTAACATCCTAGGGTAATCTAACCCTTCATTATTAATCAATTTGAAAGTTATTATAGATGAAAATCACTAACAAATATTTAGTAGAAGCTATTGTTTTCTTTAGTTATGTATTATTTGCCATGGCTTGGGTCGGTGGCACCGCTAGCATGCAAAGCATTATGCTTACACTTGACGTGCATAGCTTAGCGTCAGCAAGTTTTATTAGTGGTGCAGTCACGTTAGCTAAAATTGTTGGTACTTTCATTGCGGCTTGGATAGCGATTAAACTTGGTATTAAATATGCTTTTTTTGTGGCCAGTTTATTAATCACCATCGGCTTATTAACCCCTTATGCACCAAATTATGAATGGCTGTTACTCAGTCGATTTTTAATGGGGCTAGGTGGCGCTTTTATGGTGGTGTATTTTAATCCTATCGTATTACAGTTTTTCAAAGCAGAAGAACGCTCAACCATTAATGGCATTAACGCCGTGGCTTTTAATATGGGTACGGCCATAATTTTGTGGCAAATGCAGAGTATTAATCAGCTTACCGGTAGTTGGCAAAATAGTTTAACGCTATTTTCTGTGCTTAGCTTGGCGGTTGCCCTACTTTGGCTGTTGGTTAAATTTGAGCAACCATCAAGAGCAAGCAGAGATCAAAATGCCTTACCAGAAAATTACACTTACCGCCAAGGCTTAACAGACCGTTTTAATTGGTTATACGGTTTAGCTTATTCAGGCATTTTAGCGTTTTATATTTGTTTGTTTACCTTTTATCCCAAGGCCGGTATTGTGCAAAGTAAATGGGTGATTGGCTTTGGTATTGTCGGTACTATCTTTGGCATTATTTATAGTAAAAAAGTGCCCTTACGCTTGCCGGTTATACGTTGGTCGGGCTTAGTAGTTATTATTAGCACCGCCGTATTTTCCTTTAGTGATTTATATTGGCTGCAAACCTTTGCTGCTATGGTGTTAGGTTTTTTTATATTTTCACCCGTCACCGCACTCGTTTCAATTCCACATGAGCTGCCAAAAATGACTTCCGCTCGTATCACCATTATCTTTAGTATGTTTTACTCAATTAGTTACATAATATCGACGATAATTCTCTGGGTATTCGGGCGCTTGGTCGATATTAATCAAGGTGATTACACCGGATCGTTTATTTTAATCACAGTACTGAGTTCAACCTTATTTATAGGTAGTTACTTTTTACCTGAAACCGGCCATAAAACTAAAATACAACAACAAGGAAGTTAATATGCGAGGAAATGTATCGAAAAATTTAATGCCGTTACTTGAGCAAGTTAATATCGCTATTGAGCAAGCTAAAGCAAGTGGCGCAGCATTTGAGCCAGCAGTTATTAGGCAAAATTTGGAGAATTTATCCGCCTATATGATACCAGGTCCTGAACTGGCGCTGATAGAAGACAAAGTCATGACGATAAATGAGCATAGTATTGCCGCGCGCATCTATCATCCAAACCCAAAAAAAGCACTACCGGTTTTACTGCACTTTCATGGCGGCGGCCATATGTGCGGTAGCATTAATTTATATGACCCCATTAGTCGTGAACTGGCTATTGCCACCAATGCCATTGTTATTTGCATTGATTATCGCTTAGCACCAGAGCACCCTTACCCTTGTGGTTTAAACGACTGTCAATATTTGTTAGAAAATCACCCCGCGCTACTAAAAGATCACCGCCATAGCGACCAACTCTATATTGCTGGCGATAGTGCCGGTGGCGCAATTTGCACCAGTTTAGTGATGAACAACATTGACCAGCCTAATATCAAGATTGATAAACAGATATTGATCTATCCCAGTGTAGATTACACCATGAGTTGCCCGTCAATTACCGAAAATGGCCATGGTTTTCTGCTAGAGGCAGATAAAATGTATTGGTACTTTGCGCAATATTTCAATCTTAAAAATCAAAATATTGGCGAAGAAATAACTAAGCAAACAAAGACACTGATAACCAAGGCATCGCCTTTACTTGGCGTGTTTGATCGCCGAATGCCCAAAACATTAGTCATAACCGCAGGTTGTGATCCCTTGCGAGATGAAGGCATTTTATATGCTGATAAAGCTAAAAAAGCTGGCGTAAGTGTTGAACATTATCAATTTGATGAACTGATCCACGCCTATATGTTGCTGTCAAAACTGATACCAGAGCAATACCAGCAAACTTACTTGCTGATTAAACAGTTTATTAATAAGTAAGTCACACTCTCTGTCTTGTTAATAAGTTAATAAGTTAATAAGTTAATAAGTAATTAAACCTAACTATGCCTTGAATCAAGCAATAACTTTCATGGCATAATTCTCTTATCGGTCAGTCCGATGTGGTGAAGTTAGCTGAGCGAATAAAACATTTAATATAAGCAGATTGACTAAAAACCAACGACAAAAAAGCGAAAGTAGCGCTTCGTGCTAGATTGTTGTCAGTCGGTATTTACTCCATTCACAAGCATTTAATCTCAACAAAAAAACGCTTTATAACTCAAGATCAAATACCACACTAATTGACGCTGAAAAAACCATACTCTCTTGTAAGTAACGTCCAGGTTTTTCCGAGCTATCAGCCATACGAACACTGGTTTTATAACCTTCATTATTAGCGCCATACCGCTGCTGAATTTGAGTTGAGTTCGCATTGATACTGTAAATTGCCCCTAAATTTACGCCAAAGGCCTTTGCCAGTGATTGGCCTCTGTTTTTCGCATCTTCAACCGCAAGCGCATTAACTTCTTGCTGTAGTTGCTTTTCGTTGGAAGATTTTAATTCGATATTGCGAATAGCATTAATTTTCACCTTTAAAGCAAAGTCCATAAAGGCATTCAACTTCGCTATATTTTCTAATGTTACTGTTAAGGTTCGCCGGGCAACATAACCTTCAATTTTATCGCGCTCATCACGGTTATAGGCGTAACGCACTTCGGTTGAAATATTTGACGCCGAGACATTTTTTTCATCAACGTCAAAGTCAGGTAATCCGTTCAGTAAATTGTTTACCCGTTCATCGACTTCTTTTTTGGCCGCTAAACTGCTTTTTTGTTCACTTTCAACATGTAGATATACCACAGCAATATCTGGCATCGCCTGCATTTGTGCACTGCCCGTCACGCTAATATGCCTGTTACTGGGTAAACTGGTATTTGAAAAAGCTAAGGTAGAAAAGATAAACAGCACAACACAAATAAATAATTTCATAACATATCCTATTAAAAAGCCCTTTATACTTGCACAGTAAACACAAGTTCGGTGACTAAGTTTCTAAATTTACGTTTCTAAACTTAAGTTTCTAAATTATTGGTAGTTTCTTGTAACCACACACTATTTTATGACGATATAAATGAACTTTAGCTGAACAAAATAATTTTTGGTTTCATCATGACAAATAAATAATCAATAATTAAAGTCATATTTCACTCGATTTGTTGGGTGAAATCATCTACCGTGCACGTTTTAGCGCCAAAGTAAGTCGTTATTGTAGTAATCTACCGGGCAAAACATGATCGAATCTCTTTTAGAAAATAAATCTTTAGTCACCGCTGTATTAGCTATCGCGATTATTACGGTAAAGTTAGTTATTACACGCTTAATTAAACATCGCGCAAAAAAGAAAAAATTAGATAAACGCTTAAGCGTTAATTTACTGAATAATCTTTTCAATTTTGCACTCATTTGTGTCGTGTTTAATATCTGGTCTGTTGAGATTCAAAAGTTTGCTTTTTCAATTGCTGCATTTGTTGTCGCAATAGTGCTTGTTACACGCGAGTTTATTCAATGCCTTATTGGCTTTATTTATGTAGTATCAAATCGTCCCTTTCGTATTGGTGATTGGATACAAGTAGGTAATTATTGCGGTGAAGTAAACTCTATTGACTGGATCAATTTAACGCTATTAGAAGTTAACATCAGTAATTATCAATTTACCGGTAAAACACTTTACATGCCCAATAATCAATTGGTGACATCGGCAATTAAAAACTTAAATTTCCTTAAACGTTACGCCGTTCATCACTTTACTATTACCCGAGATGGTAGCGTTAACCCATTTGAATTTATTGATGCGCTAAAAATCAAAGCTGACACCTATTGTGCCGACTTTAATGATGTTGCCGTAAGATATAACCAAGTGATTGAAAGTCGATTAGATATAAAAATTGCCGGACCTGATCCTCATATTGAAGTCGCCACGTCAGAGCTTGGTGATACCCAGATTATTTTCACTATTTTTTGCCCAACCGAGCGCGCCATGGAAATTGAAAACAAACTCACCGCTGATTTCATGAACTTTTGGTTTAGTGCAAAAAGTCATAACTAATGACTATGTTTTTAAAAATAAGCGCTAAGCTCGAGATACAGTTTCAGCGCTAAACGAGAAAGTCAGATCAAGATGTGCTGCGCTATAAAAATCAATAGCTTAGCTAGTTCAGCCCTTATAGCGAATTAATATTACTTCTTATTTGCGCGTTAACTGGTTAGACTGACTTGTTTTTCAAATGGGTTGTCTGCATGTTTTTCCGCTTTATCGCGCTTTTTTTTACCTTGTTTTTAACATTAACCTCCTATGCTACTGACCTAAATAGCTTAAATAAAAAGTTATCGGCTAATATCGCCAGCGAATTAAAAAAATTTAGTATTCCAGGCGCAGCGTATGCCATTGTTAAAAACAATCAAGTTTTTGCCATGCAAAGTTTTGGCTATACTGATAAAGCGAAAAGCCAAAAAGTAGATCATAATACGGTGTTTCGCCTAGCCTCAGTATCTAAGCCTTTTGCCGCCACTATTACCGCGATGTTGGCACAAGAGCAGCAGCTAAAATTATCAGACCCAGTTACTAAGTATGTGCCTAACTTTGCTTTAGCCACCGAAGGCGCTGCAGACAATATTCAATTAAAACACCTGCTCAGCCATTCAAGTGGCTTGATGCCAAATTCCTACGATAATTTACTACATGAAAATTGGAGTATGGAAAAAATAATTAGCCGCTTTGATCGTATTACACCGATTTGCCAGCCGGCAAAATGTTACGGCTATCAAAATATTGCCTACGGATTTTTACAACCGGCCATTGAAGCGGTTAGTGCTAAAAGCTACGCCACTTTGCTACAAGAAAGAATTTTTTCGCCCTTAAAAATGGCCAATGCCTCAGTGGGTATTGAGGTGTTTTTACAACAGCAAAACACCGCCAAGCCTCACATTCTCAGAAAACGGATAAAAACAAGCAAAAAAAATAGAGCAGGCAGAAATATCACACGCTATATTTGGCGTACAGTAGATGTTGAGCCTGACTATTATAAAGTGGCTCCCGCTGCAGGTATTAACGCCAGTATTGCTGACTTATCAAAATGGTTAATTGCCAATTTAGGTCATAACCCTGAAACACTTTCTCCTGCACTACTGGCTGAACTTACTACACCACGTATTAAAACAAAAAAAGATTTGCGCCGCCGATATTGGCGTAAGCATTTAACTGATGCCCACTACGGATACGGCTGGCGTATTTATCAATTTGACGGTCATCCTATTATTTATCATTCTGGCTGGGTTGCTGGCTTTCGGGCCGATATTGGTTACTCGCCGGAGTTAGACATCGGCTTTGCGATTTTAATCAATGCAGAGTCAAATGTGATTAACAAAATATCGAGCAAATTTTGGTCACAAGCCCATCAATTACTTGTCAACAATGATAAAAATAAATCTTAACGTCTTACTCAGGAAGTAGCAGAATTGCGCTTTGTTGTTTGCAACTAGCTCGCTTTTAAATAATGACTTAATCTAATGCCATTTAAGTAAGTAACAAGCACTGAATTAAACTTTATCTCCAGTAAACTTCAATAGCCGCACAGTAACCAAAACAGCGTCAATATACAGCTTTAATAGACTGCTTTAATAACAGAGACACTTTGCTGAAAAATCAAACATACCCGTTGCACTTTAAGGGGTTTATCAATCAAAAACCACACAACAAAACTTATACTAAGCACTTAAAGCCCCTGACATTTTAATTATTCTTCTGACTTTACCGCTCTGGCTACCGTTTAGCTTTTAGTTATTACGCCAAGTTATTAAAAGTCTAATTAATAGCGAAACAAAGACTAAACACGCAACAAAATTAGGGGCTGCAAAGGATATTTTTACACTATATCAGTTTGCATTGCCGCGTTTGTTCGACTATTTTTACTTAATTAATGTAGCGAAGTAAGTCATATTTTTTTTGAAATCTGATTCATAACAAGCCTTGAAAGGTACTGTTAAAAGATCCCTAAAAGGTATTGTTAAAAGGTCTTGTTGAGCGTATTAATGCTAAATTAACCTCAGTATTGAATCAGACAAGAAAGACTGGTTGTTAGCCTACCGTATTTGTACCTAGTACATTATCGGGTAGTTGTTCATTGTTTATCACCGCCACGATAATTACTTTTACACAATAAGTGTCTAAGAGGAAGGATCATGGAAACAATGAGTGTTAATGGAAAATTAATTCCTACCAACGATAATGAAAATATCACTGACCAATATCTAGGTCATTTTCTAAAAATCAGCTACAGCCAAGAAATTTCTGGCCACCCAGTATTTAGTAAGGACAGGGTAGATGTCGAGCTAGACGGTATTTTTAGATTTTATTTACCGCTCAAAAACCTAGTGATTAATGAAGCCGTTAAAATAGCCATTTTTGCACCTGATGGCGAAATGCTAGGCCAACAAAATTATAGTTACACCAGCTTAAAACCAAGCAATGTCCCTATTAATGTTGTTGATGAAAGTCCGGTCTTCAACATCAAAATCAATCCTAAAGTTATTGCTTTTAATATTGAGTCACCGGTAGAGAAAGCCATAAAAAAAATTACCGGTAAAGTCATTGATAGCACAGCAGAGCAGGCAACAGGCGGTTTACAAGTTGTGATTATGGTCAGTGATGACCCTGTTGCTTTGCTTGATAGTAGTAGTTTTCATGCGGTGTTTTCTGCTACCACTGATAACCAAGGCTACTTTTATGGTCAAGTGCCAAATAAAAGCATTCAGCAAGCTTTTGGTGTTATTGCCGGTAATCTAACTCAGCCTATTGTCATTGGATTAGACGACAATAGGCTACCCAAAAATATTTTATTAGTCTCTGATTTATCAGCTTTAGAGCAAGACAATGACTGCGCCTGTAATGAAGCTGTACCCCTTTTACCCGACAGTGATGACCTAGTCAATTCAGGCGCTTTTTCTCAAGACATAGGCGGCAAGTGTGTTGACTTTACCGTGCCTAATAGAACATTAGAAGAGACTAGTTTTTATCATACCGTTAGAACAACAGAGCCTGAAATTAGAGGTTTTATTATCACAGTCAAAGACAGCAAAAAATTTAAATTTGAATTATTTGAAATATCAAAAAATATTTTTACTACCATCAATAAATTAAATGATTCGTTTTCTTCATTATCAATGCAGCCGTTAGTGATAGAAGAAGTTGCGATGAAAGATGACACCGTAAATATGACAAGAGTTATGGCATCGCGGCTAGGTGAAAAAACAGCCCCTGCCCTGCCAAATTATATGCTAAAAATGAACTTTGCTGATACGCAACAATTAAAAATTCACACTCATGACTTACAGAGCATTAATAAAAACTTAGTATTTTCAGATCTTTTAAGCATTCTTAAACAACAAGAGCAACGCAGAAAAAAACTATCGAGTTTACAACATAAACTTGCCGCTGCTTATTGTGGAAAAAATGGCGTGGAAAGTGCCAAAACCTTTTGTGAAACCCTGACAGCAAAAGACACTTTAAATCGCGAAGAAGTTCGAGCATTATTAGGCCATATTGAAAAGAACCTCGGTTTGTTAGCGCTTTCACCTGCCAATAAAAAACACTTTACTAAAGCTATTTTAGAGCTTGAAAAGCTTGTTAATAACACACAAGTAACGGCACAAATGTTAAACAACGCTATTAAAGTGGTCGAGCAAACAATCCTGTTAATCGATGATGTGCCAAATTCAGTTAACCAAGAAAGAATGTTAGGTGACCTAAGGCGCTTAATGATAGAGCTTGCCAATGCCAGTGAGACAACTCAACTAGGGTTTGAGCCTTGCCCTACTGCAACTAAACCAACCACTATGGGTATTATGTGCTTAACCATAGAGTTTGAAAAAATAAAAACTACATTAAAAAACAGTGTGTTACTTTCCTTACCTGAAATAACCATGATTCGCGAATATTACCTTATATTTCAAGATAGCATCACCGCCTTTATTGACTTATTGGACGAGTATTATAACTTCTACCGTAATGGCAGCACTTTTGTGAACGAGCTAGTCGATGATTACTTTTACCGCCATTATGATGAAATAAGAAGTCGATTATTGGGTTTAATGAAACAAATTAGTTCGGGCATTAGCCAAATTGAAAACATTGAACAGGCTTATATTGTCAACCATCCCGGTCGAGTTAATTTAACGGTAGAAAGTAGTATTAATTGGGATGAAAACATTACTATTCATGAAAATACCACTATCGCCAATGGCCATATTTTACATATAAAACAAATTTGGAAAGCGGCGGGGTTTTCTTTAGGCGATTGCTTATATAGCATGCCACTAGCGCCATGTCAGGAGAAACAAATTGCCATAGTCGATTGGGATCGAAAGGAAACCTCCGCCCGCACCGAAGCTCAAATTGTGAGTGAAGAAATAACCGCAGATATTATTCGCGATCGAGATATTACCGAAATTATGCATTCATCGCTAAATGAGTCACTTGTCGCAAACTCAAGTAATAGTACCAGCTCAACCAGCGCAGGTATTGGCGGTGGCATTGGTGGTTTTATTGCGCCCGTAGTGTTTGGTGTCGCCGGTGGTATCTCGCATTCTGGCGCTTCTTCAAAGTCAAACGCATCACAAAATTCAGCACGAAATGTTTCTGGTAGTGCCTTAAACCGATTAAAAGATTCCACCTCACAATCAGCTTCTAGCGTACGAAGCCAACGCAGTACAGTGGTACAAACAATAGGTCAAAATGAATCGGTTAATGTACAAACTGAAGTGATTAAAAATAACAATCACTGTCATGCAGTCACCATCGAATATTTTGAGGTTTTAAAGCATTATGCCATTGAACAAAAATTAGTTGATGTTCAAGAATGTCTTTATGTCCCTCTACCCATGAGCCTTTTCGATAATCAAAAAGTATTACGCTGGAGAAACACCTTAAAAAGAGCGGTTTACGGTAAAACCTTACATAGAGGCTTTAGCGCTATAGAACGTATTGAAGATGAATATATTAATGCTGATTTACCTGATGGGCGCTACGTTGATGAAGTAATTCAAAACTTCTCCGGTTACTTTACTTTGTCATTTGAATTAGCCCGTCCCTTTATCAGAATAATAGAAGAAGCGACGAAAACTGAAGAGTATGATCTGTTGATATTATTCCCTTGGTTTCCTGGTCGCATGGTACTAAATTTAGAGCGAGAAGTTCCCTTAACTGAAACTGAAAAAGACACCATTTTTGAGCAGGAATACGCACCAAAAATTATAAAAAAATTCATTGATACACTGCAATTTGACGCCATTGCTGATGATGGCAGTGAGCTGCAACTCGATTTAGATATGACAATTTTATCGAATTATCGCAAAGGTGCCCCCTTAAAAGTCAATATTGCCAGTAAGTCTATTCCGACAATAACGCGGGCACAAATCAATCACTTAAGGTTACGGGCCAATACTAATGTAAATTCATCATCTAAGATTATTCTTCGCTCGCTTTATTTACATTATAAAACAAAATATTTAAGTGAATATATTGTTCGCAATCATAAGGTTAATAACGACATCATTAACTCAATGCAGATACAGAACTTGTTTGACATTATTACCGTAACTGATGCAGCCTTAATGTATGTTCCTGCCAATACTAATGAATTACGTAATCCTAAAAAAGAAGACAAAGCGGCTGCTTCAGCATTAATTAGCTTTCTCAATGAACATTTAGAGATGGCGCATAAAGTAATTTGGTCAAGTATGGATGCAAGCCGTTTATTTGGCTTGCTAGATGGTTTTATTGCTCCCTACAGTGGCGGTAAAAGTGTCGCGAGTGTGGTTGAGAATAAAATTATGGGTATTGTCGGTAATAATTTAGTGTTAAAAGTTGTACCCGGCGAGCGTTTAGACCCGACATTTAGAGGCGTTGACGACTTACTGGCCTATTATCAACCCACCACGGCACCCGATCCCTTTAGAGTCAGTGTGCCAACAAAAGGCGTGTATGCTGAGTCGGTAATGGGTCAGTGTAATAGCTGTGAAAAAATTGATGAATCACGCCATTGGCGCTTTAATGATGAGCCTTGCGGCACAACACCCACGGCAATTAATCCTATTGATACCGGTAGTCGACGCAGTGACCCAGGTAACTTACAAGCGAAAGACTTCCCTGCCAGTATCATTAACATGCAAAATGCACCCTCAGCGCCAGATCCTACCAGCTTGGGCAGTGCTTTTGAATTATTGTCAAAAGGCGATGTATTTAAAGATATTACCGGGCTATCTGGCACACAACAAAATGCGCTAGCAGCGTTGCAAACCACCTCAAAAAGTGTCACTGATTTAGCCAGTATTTCAAAAGACTTTGCCGGTTTATCTGTGATGGCGAATCAGAAAAAAGATGGTGCTAAATTAATTGAACAAATTAAGAAGCTTAACAAGGATGGTTATTTAACCGATGACGAAGCTCACGAACAAATTACCAAGGTGCTTGACTCATTTACCGACGCCGCTAAAAGTGTCACTAAAAAAGCAGACGACCCGATAACCACCAAAGAGATTGAAGATGTTGCAAAAACCTCTGACAGCAATAAAGTTGATGTCGCGGTTGATAAAAAATCAGGTACCATCACAACAAAATCGAATAGGAGTAAACCTAGGGTTAGTGCAGTCGAAGCACAGAAAGTGGTGATAGGTTTTAATCTTTCTGATGATAGTGCCCTACCAATGAATGGTTTATTAAGAGCTGACATCCTATTATTACTACCTGATGCAGAACCAGTATTAATAGGTGATTTAATTGTCGATGCTGGTTTAACCAGCGTGACAGCAGAAATGCCAGTTAAGTCAGGCGTTAAAGGTCAGTTACATGTGAAGTTTTTCTCAGCATTTAATCCTTATCAAGCCGCTAATTCGTCGGCAGATATTGACTTAAACAACCCATTTAAAGGCAGTGTTAGCTTTACTATTACTAACGATGGCCAAGCGCTAGTATTTAATATCGTTCCTAAATCGATAGAATACACCATTATTTCATCGAGCAAGCAAGCGGCAATTCAAGCGGTGAGTAATAGTGAAAAAGTCACTAAAGGTGGCAAAATATATGCCGAAGCAGAAGGCAGTATTCCTTTTATTTCTACCGTAAAAGCCGGTGTTGAAGTCAGTGGTAGTTTAGAAAATGATACCACCATCGTTGATACTAATATGGTTGAAGGTGAATTAGGCATTTCCTTTAAAATGCGACTACCTACAGGGGGTTTAATCATTACCAAAGGTTAAGGCAGTAAACGCAAAGAAAGACAAACTGCCCGTGTAATGCTGGCAGTTTAATCAATTACAGCAAGGCCTGTTTTGCTGATAATAAAGGCTCAAGTAGATTGAGTTACGATCAGGTGATTTTATTAAACCTAAAATAATGGCTTTAGTGCCGGGTAAAATCCAGTCAACGCAATGCTAATCCAACAAAAAAACCAACAAAAAATCAGCAAAAAATCAGCAAAAAAAATTTGATTTTAAGGAACAAAGTCTACTTAACTACATAGATTAATAACCATTAACTTTACTGACCGCTTTGGGTATTTGGCCAGTCGCCCGAAAACTCATAATGTTTTTAGCGACAATCTTACAAGCACTGTTCAGGTTTGTTGGCGCCGATATATGAGGCAAAATAGTGATGTCAGGGTGATGCCAAAGTTCGCTATTAGCGTTTAATGGCTCATGTTCAAAAACATCAAGCACGGCATGGCTAAGGTGATGACTGTTTAGTGCATTTAACAGTTCATCAGTATTAATGATGCCGCCACGGGCAAAATTAATTACCGCACTACCTTGAGGTAATTGCGCTAATAATTCTTCATTCACCATACCGCGTGTTGCAGGCGTTAATGGTAGTAAACACACTAAAATATCACTTTGTGCTACCATTTCAGCCAAGCCCTTATTTCCAGTGTAACTGCTAATATTTGCTATTTTTTTAGCCGTGCGGCTCCAGCCCATGACCTTAAAACCATTTTGTTGTAATTGCTTTGCGCTAGCTTGGCCTAATGCGCCTAAGCCAAGAATACCAATACGCCGTTCACTTGCTGGCACAAGTTGATGTTGCTGCCAGTGCTTATTTTTCTGCTGCTTAGCATATCGTGGCATATCTCGATGAAGATATAAATTCCAGGCTAACACTGCTTCAGACATAGCTCTACTTAGGGTTGGGTCAATTAAACGCACCACGTCAATCGGCGAGTTAGCCAATGACATCATCAAATGTTCAACACCGGCCCAAACACTATGTAGCCATGTTAAATTTTCAAATTCAGCCAATAACTCAGTATTTGGGTTGGCAACAATCGCCAGCTGACAGTGTTTTTTTTCTGCCGGATTGACCTCAGAAAAAGCAACAATATTTTCATCAGGCAAGGCCTGATTAAGTGCTGTTATCCAAGTAATTTCTTCATCTTTAGGTAATTGACTAATAAATGGGATCATATGGCTTTGCGTTTATGTTGAAGAGATTTTATTATATTACCCAAGATTTACCTAAACCAGACAATGTTTTAATTTTTTGATAAATAAAAAGTTATACTTTTGCTCTGGCATCCAACGCCCAACTAAGGTATAACGGCGCTATGAAAGTACCTAAACGCATACAGCCACTTGTTAATGATGGCTTAATAGATGAAGTAATAAGCCAATTAATGAGTGGAAAAGAAGCCACCGTTTATATGGTTCGTTGCGGCGACGAAGTTCGCTGCGCTAAAGTTTACAAAGAAGCCATTAAGCGTAGCTTTAAAAAAGCAGCGCAATATCAAGAGGGGAGAAAAAGTAGAAATAGCCGTCGTGCCCGAGCGATGGAAAAAGGTTCAAAGTATGGTCGCGACCAACAAGAGTCTGCTTGGCAAAATGCTGAAGTTGATGCACTTTACCAGTTAGCAGAAGCTGGCGTTCGTGTACCACAACCTTTTGGCTGTTTCGACGGTGTTTTATTAATGGAACTTGTCACCAATGATACTGGTGATGTAGCACCGCGCTTAAATGACGTGGTAATGTCAGCGGAACAAGCACAAGAAGATCACACGCTGGTTATGCATTATGTCCAGTTAATGCTTTGTGCCGGGATTATTCATGGCGATTTATCAGAATTTAATGTTTTAGTTGATGATTATGGCCCAGTCATTATTGATCTACCACAAGCGGTAGATGCATCAGCCAATAACAATGCCAAAGCTATGTTAATGCGTGATGTTACCAATATGACTAACTATTATGGTCAATTTAGCCCGGCGTTAAAACAAAGCAAGTATGGCCAGGAAATGTGGGCACTGTTTGAAAGTGGTGAGCTAACACCAGAATTAACACTGACCGGCTTATTCAAAGAAGACACAGCCAGTGCAGACGTTGATACAGTATTAGAAGAAATTAAAGCTGCCTTTGAAGAAGAAGAAGCCAGAATAGAACGTATTAGTGACGCTAATGCGGTTGATAGTGACTATTAATATTGCTGATAAATGGTCACTGTTTTTTTGATTTAGTTTGATTAAACCCAACTTGTTTGTTCGGCTTAATCAAACTAAATAAAACTAAATAAAGCTAAATCAAATTGAATAAAGTAAAGCTGAGTCTGATTAAGTTATGTGAAATCGCCTTACTAGAGAAATACTGCTAATAAAAAAACATGATACCCGCAATAATCAAACTCGCTAAAAATATCGTTTCACAGCCCATTAACATCACCGGTCGCCAGCCAAGAGAAAGCACTTGTTTTAGTGAAGTTTTAACACCGATTGCCGCAATAGCAATCACTAATAAATGACTCGACAGACTGCGAATAAAATCAATGAGCCAAACGGGCAAGACACCGACATTTTTTAAAAATGCCAGTACAAAAAACATAATCAAAAAGCCTGGAATAAAGGCACTAACACCCCCCGACATTTTGCTGTTTTTTTCTTTAAAAGCAAAAAAAACCATCATGACTATTGGCATTAACAACGCTACTCTGAGCAGCTTAATATAAGTTGCTACGTCGCCTGCTTCAGGCGATATGGTATAACCCGCACCAACCACTTGAGCCACATCATGAATGGCGCCACCAATAAAAACTCCAGCCAATTCATCTGAGAAACCTAAATAACTGGCAACAACAGGATAAAGTATCATTGATAAAGTACTAAAGGTGGTAATACCTATCACGGTAAAAGCAAAGTACTTTTCTTGAGATTTATCGTTTGGCAGCACGGTTGAAATCGCAGCTGCCGCTGAGACACCACAAACCGCCACCG
This sequence comes from Colwellia sp. MB3u-4, assembly GCF_014077065.1. NCBI lineage: Bacteria > Pseudomonadati > Pseudomonadota > Gammaproteobacteria > Alteromonadales > Colwelliaceae > Colwellia > Colwellia sp. MB3u-4. The sequence goes on from NZ_JACGVE010000081.1 coordinate 79,568, forward strand.
CGCCACCAGACAATACCCCGAAAATTTTCGACAAGCCTAAAGCTCGCGCAAACAACACCCCAAAAACCATGGTCAACGCCATGCTCACCATCACAATTAAGGGCGGAGTAATACCGAGCGAGACAATATCAGCAAAAGCAATACGCACACCCAATAACCCCACACACAAACGTAATAGCTCTCGTGAGCAAAAGTTAACACCCGCTTGAATATTTACCTTGCTGTAAAATGAATGCAGACTCAAGCCCATTAATAAAGCAAAGAGTATAATGGGTGCTTGATAACGCGTGGCAACGATTGTGGCAATAATGCCAACCAATCCACATAAGGCAATACCTAATAATTTAGCTTGTAAATTTATCAGCATTTTTAGTTTAACCGTAAGATTTTGTTGCTAAAAAAGAGGTTGTAAATTGTACCACTAGTGGTAACACTTATATTGATTTTTCTCATACTAAGCATTAAAAAGCCTGCAAGTGCAGGCTTAAAATATAACAGATTATAGGGTTTGAAAATCAAACATAATAGCGACTAACTAAACCCGTTATTGTTATTACCTTTGGCCGCAAAGCGCAGTAATATTAAAGCAACAGTATCAAAGTAATACTAATCGGCATTATTTACCGCCAAGCCCGAAGACGATATCAGCAGTATAGAACCAGCTAGCTATCACAATAAGGTATCACAATACTTTCTAGGTTTGGCTTACCGTTCGTCATAATATAACTTAATGATCATTTAAAACCCCTAAAAGCCTTAGGTTATTTATAGCACAGATCTCAGTTTGTTAAGTGTTACTATTCACCCCAAATATCTTTCGGTTTAAGTTTTAGCACTTTACGTTCACCGGGTTTGCGTTCAACTTTAGTTTTATTCGGGTTAACATAAATCTTACTGGCCTTAGCATTAGCTGAATTATAATTTTTATCCGCTAAAACCTCTTCTAACTTATCTTTAACCTCTTCAACTACCGGCTTTTTTACCTGTTCTTTCGCGCGACGTTGCACATGAAATTTCTTGTCAACGCCCTGTAAAAAGTTGCGTAATACCTGATCTTTACATTCACGATAATTTTTATGATCTGGCTTACGCGAAAAAGCACTTAGCTCTGGCTTATTTAAACGAAAGTTTGCTGATTCCAACATCTCGATAATATCTTCTGCTTTTAAATTAAAAGCAATTTTCAATTTAGTGAGAATAATATTATTGTTTAAACGCTTTTCAACCTTGGCTGGTTCGCCTTCTTTTTTACCACGGCGTTCATTAATAAAGCCATTTAAAAATGCAGCAAACGTCGTATCAGGGCAATTGACATAAGCAGGGTCTTCTTCTTGCTTTAGCCAGTTACTTATTTGATCTCGGGTCACGGTTAAATCACCGGCAGCAAAAATAGCAATAACCTTTTGATCGTTAAAATTAAAGGTATATCTCAGGCGACGTAAAACATCGTTGTTAGTCACAAACTTCTCCAAAAATCCAACGAGTGTCGCTGGTTAGTTTTACTTTCAGGCTAAACAGGCTGACATTAGCCTATGAGCGACTAGCAAAACTCTAGTGATTCAATTACGCAATATTATACACGCTTTAAATAAGCAGATCTTTACCTGCATGCCCTATTTATTAATTGAATAATGTAAAAGCATTAAGGCGTTAAATTTAGCGGTTAAAGATCAGGTAAAACTCATGTTAAGATAATGGTAATTTTGATGTAAACTGCATTTACTGGTGCAAATACTAAAGCTTAAAAACACCAAGGTCACGGTTCAGTAAAATGCTTCACTAGGTTTCTTTTCAACGCAATTAAATTACGAGCAGTCATGAGCAAAAATGTTAATCTCTTCAATCCGGTATTAGCTAAAGGCCGGGGTAAAAGTGCCGATAAAAAAGTTTGGCAAAACCTACCCGGTAGTAGTGCCACTGTCGCTATTTTTCACGGCGCGTTATCAACGCAACAGCCCATATTACTACTTACTCATGATACGCCATCGGCATTGCGCTTAGAGCAAGAACTAACCAGCTTAAATCAACAAGCTCAATTACCTATTTGTTTATTCCCTGATTGGGAAACCTTGCCGTACGATACTTTTTCGCCACACCAAGATATTATTTCCCAGCGTTTAGCCACCTTGTATCAATTATCGCGTATGGATAAAGGCATTGTTATTGTGCCCATTTCTACTTTAATGCAACGTTTAGCACCAAAACAATACATTGAAGCCAATAGTTTAATCATCCAAAAAGGCGATAAAAAAGATTTACATCAATTAAGACAAAGCTTAGAAGCCAGCGGATATCGCTGTGTTGAACAAGTAATGGAACACGGTGAGTTTTCTGCTCGTGGTGCCATTCTTGATATATTCCCTATGGGCAGTAAAACACCGTTCCGTTTAGACTTTTTTGATGATGAAATTGACGAAATTCGCTTATTTGATCCAGAAAACCAACGCTCTAGTGACAAAATAGAGGGCATAAATTTATTGCCCGCGCATGAGTTTCCAACCGATACTGACGGCACTAACTTATTTCGCAGCCAATACCGCGAACAATTTACCAGCACCATTGACAAAGCATCTATTTACCACCAAGTCAGTAATGGCATTATGCCCGCAGGCATAGAATATTATTTGCCTTTGTTTTTTCAGCAAACCAATACCTTATGTGATTACCTTGCTGATAATACCTTAGTAATTATCAGTGGCGATATTGATAAAGCCTTAGCCCATTACTGGACCGATATTGACTATCGCTATGAAGACAGACGCTATGATCCCACTCGGCCACTATTGCCACCAAAGCATTTATTTCTCAATAGTGAAGAGCTCTACAGCGCCTTAAAACCTTTTGATCGCATCAATTTAAAACCCGAAGTCATCGAAGACGAATTAAAAGCATCACAAGTGCAGTTTGACGTACACACCCTGCCAGATCTGACCATAGATCATAAATTAAAGCAGCCATTTGAATTACTCAATAACTTTGTTAACAGCAAAGAAACACCAAGCAAACTCTTATTTGTTGCAGAGAGCCAAGGTCGACGTGAAAGTGTATTAGAGCTACTAGAGCGTAATCAAACAAAGCCAAGTATCTTTAAGAGTATTGAAGACTTTGTTAACAGTGACGCGCTCATTGGTATTACGGTTAACGCTTTAAGTGCCGGCTTTATTTTTCAAGCCAAAGGCAGTGCGAAAAAAAATGCCATTGCCTTAATAACAGAAGCTGAATTACTCGGCGATCGCGTCCGTCAAACTCGCCGTCGTAATAAACAACAAGAAATTCAAAACGACGCAATATTTAAAAATTTAGCCGAGTTAAGTATTGGCCAACCTGTGGTGCATATTGATCACGGTATTGGTCGCTATATGGGCTTACAAACCATTGAAAATAGTGGTATTACCACAGAGTTTTTAATGCTCAGTTACGCAAAAGAAGCCAAATTATATGTGCCGGTTGCCTCACTACATTTAATTAGCCGCTACTCAGGCGCCGATGCTGACCACGCACCGTTACATAAACTGGGTAACGATAGCTGGAGTAAAGCCAAGCAAAAAGCGGCAGAAAAAGTACGTGACGTAGCCGTTGAACTGTTAGATATTTATGCCAAACGCGCCAGCAACCATGGTTATAGCTTTAAACGAAATAAAGATGATTATCGCGCTTTTGCAGACAGTTTTAGTTTTGAAGAAACCTTTGATCAAGCACAAGCCATCAATGCGGTCATTAGCGACATGTTATCGCCAAAAGCGATGGACAGATTAGTCTGTGGTGATGTCGGTTTTGGCAAAACCGAAGTGGCCATGCGCGCGGCCTTTATTGCGGTGAACGATGGCAAACAAGTGGCGATATTAGTGCCAACTACTCTGCTTGCTCAACAACACCATGAAAGTTTTCGTGACCGTTTCGCCAATTGGCCTGTTAACATTGAAGTTTTATCACGCTTTAAAACCGCTAAAGAACAAAACGCTATTGTCAAAGAAGTTGAATCTGGCCAAATAGATATTTTAATTGGTACCCATAAGCTTTTACAAAACAGCATAAAATATAAAGATCTAGGGCTTTTAGTGGTTGATGAAGAGCATAGGTTTGGTGTTAAACAAAAAGAAAAAATAAAACAGCTGCGGGCAAACGTAGATATTTTAACACTGACCGCAACCCCAATCCCACGCACCTTAAATATGGCCATGGGCGGCATGCGCGACTTATCAATAATAGCCACACCACCAGCAAAACGATTAGCGGTAAAAACCTTTGTAAGAGAGCGCGATGACGCCTTAATTCGCGAGTCAATCCTGCGAGAAGTATTGCGTGGTGGTCAAGTCTACTTCTTACATAACAATGTCGACACCATAGATAAAACCGCTGCAGACATTCAAGTATTATTACCCGAAGCGAAAATTATTACCGCTCATGGACAAATGCGTGAGCGCGAACTTGAACGTGTGATGAACGACTTTTATCACCAACGTTATAATGTGCTGGTTTGTACCACCATTATTGAAACTGGCATCGATGTGCCCACCGCTAATACCATTATTATGGATCGAGCTGACCACTTAGGTTTAGCACAACTACACCAATTACGTGGCCGTGTTGGGCGATCACATCATCAAGCTTATGCCTATTTATTAACCCCGCATGAAAAACGTATGACCAAAGATGCAAAAAAACGCCTTGAAGCCATCGCCTCATTAGAAGACTTAGGGGCCGGCTTTACTTTGGCGACTCACGATTTAGAAATTCGTGGCGCCGGTGAGCTATTAGGCGAAGATCAAAGTGGTTCAATGAGCCAAGTGGGTTATACCTTATACATGGAAATGCTTGATGCCGCCGTTACCGCACTAAAAGAAGGTAAAGAATTGTCGCTCGACCAAGTGACAAAAACTCAAACTGAAGTAGATTTACGCGTAGCGGCACTATTACCCGATGACTATATTTTCGATGTAAGTTTACGCTTAAGTTTATATAAACGTATTGCCAGTTGTAAAAATAAACAAGCACTCGACGACGTGCAAGTTGAGCTGATAGACCGTTTTGGCTTATTACCACAAGCAGCAAAAAATTTAGTGCATATCGCCAAGCTGAAACTTAAAGCACAAAAAATGGGTATTACCCGCATTGATGCAGGCCCTGCTGGCGGTTCATTTGAATTTAGCAGCGAAACTAAAGTAGACCCTATGTTTATCATCGGTTTAATTCAACAACAACCGAAAATATATAAAATGGAAGGTGCGAATAAATTGAAATTTAAGCAAGTGACCGAAGATGCAAAATCTCGCTTTATTTTAATCGCTACCATGCTGAACGAATTGGCAAATCACCTGCGTGCTTAAACAGCACAATGATCAATACGTAAAGCTAGCCTAGTTATCTTTTATATTGAACAGATAACTGATTGAGAATTGATTGATAAGTGGTTGATGACTAATTGAGAACGGATTGACAATATAAGTATTGATCAACCTTTGCTATTATCACTGGGTAAAATAAACATTAACTGGATACTGAATGAAATTAACTCAACTATTTTTATGTTCTGCCGTCTTAACATTTCCACTAACCTTAAATGCGACGACACAAGAAAATAATGACCGATGGTTTGATGTCGAAATTATTCTTTTTAGCCAATTAGGTGATAAAAGCCAGTTAAAAGAAAACTTTCCAGACAGCAGTGAATTACCAAAACATCAACGTGTGGAAGATTTACTCAACCGCTATTTAAACCCTGACATTCGCACGTTAAAGCAACTATTACCCCAATGTGATTCACCACACTATGTCGGGGATTTAGCGAAAAAAAATGCCAAACTCCCTGCGCTTTTTAATGAAAAATCATTAGTGCAAATAGCACAATTAGCGCCAGAGCTTTCGGTGTCAAACCAAGTTATAGCTATAGGGCAAGATAGCACCAACCTGCTTGATTCTAACAACAATCTGACACAGCTTTCAGCAGATAATGACACGGCTAGTCGACATATTTTTACCGACAATACCGGACTAAATAATGCAGGGCTAAACCGTGAAATTGCTCGTGCCGACCCAGAGAATAATCCTGCTATTAGTGACGCTACCATTAATAACGCGATTATCAATAATAATAAGACCACCAGCAACAGTTACATCAATGCCATAGCCTTACCAACCACCTTGTCTGATGAAGAGCAGGCAAATATTCAACGTTTAGTACTAGCAGCTGAACAAGAATTTCAAGAGCTTAAATTTCAGTATCCAGCCAAAACTGAGCCCATATTATTATGCCGAATTGACCCAGCATACTTTGCTGACTATCAAGTCGAAAATCCTGACTTTGACTATCACGGCTTTTCTGTTGATAAAGTGCCATTATTGATTGATGGCCCAGAACATATCGACAACAATAAAACACATTTGCTGAGCAAAAACTCATTACAGCTTAATGATATTATTCAAGACTTAAGGTATAGCAAAAACTTTCGCCCTATGTTGCATATGGGCTGGCGACAAGTTGCTCGACCTGAAAAACAATCTGTGCCCGTGAAAGTGTATGCCGGTGATAATTTTGTTATCCCTTACCAAAAACAATTAACTAAATTCAACGAGCAAAAAAATCAGCAAAGAAGCCACTTGCTTACAGAAACTAGCAAGAAAAATCTGCTTGAGCCTTCACCTGTGCAAAACCAAACTGAACAGCTACAACAAGCTAAAAAAGCGCGTCTCGAACAAATTATTGCGCAAATAGCACAGGTAAACGAAAACACCGACGAACTATTAGCAGCACTTGACCAACAAGACTTATCGCTAAAACTTACTGATGAAATGCCCTTAGCGGTAACAGAAAATACGCCACCAATAGCGCCTATTCAACAATGGTTTATTGAGGGGTTTTTCAATATTCATTTAAAACATTATTTATTTATTACCGCTGATTTTAATATTTTAGATAAAAGCTTAGCAGAACTGGCCACAGCAAGATTAGCCCCAACGTTACCCACTGATGTAAATCTAAATAGCGCAGCAAATACGTCGACACCAATACAGGCCAAAGCTATTCGTTTTCAACAAAACCGACGTGTTATAAGTGGCGAAGTGCATTATTTCGACCACCCCTACATGGGCATGATAGTGCAAATTAGACCTTATACAAAACCAGAACCAGAACCTGAGTCTGAGCCTAAAGAAAGTCTTTAGAGACTGATTAATGGCTTCATTATATTTTTACCAATAACACTTTCGAGGATACTATGGATAAAGAAATTGAAATTCAAGCGGCGGTATTTCGTCGTTTACTCGCGCATTTAGATGATCGTAAAGACGTACAAAATATCGAATTAATGAACCTTGCCGGCTTTTGTCGTAACTGTTTTTCTAAATGGACAGTGGCTGAAGCTGAAAAGTTGGGTGTTAACGTCGATATTGATACGGCACGCGAACAGGTTTATGGCATGCCTTATAATGAGTGGAAAGAGAAACATCAACTGCCAGCAACAGATGAACAGCTAGCGAAATTTAACCAGTTAAACGCAAAGAAATAATTTTAGCTCGATTTTTCTAAGCGATTAATACGCTACCCTGGCCTATTACAATAATGAAATCCGTCCAGCTGTATTTTGTAGTACTTAGTTATTGTCAGTGGTATGTAAAAGTATCAGAAGAAAAAAATAATATTACGCTAAGTAGAAGCACTACAGCCTGGTCTTTAAGCGAATAAATGATCACCGCTAGGTACTTAATGCTTGGTTTAAGGTTAGGGTTTAGGTTAAAGCCAAATTTAAACGATTACGTTCAATGCTGTAGCTCTGCGATCATTTCGGTTACGTGACTCCAACCAACGCCCTCGTTTAAATCGCTGTTGACGCCGATCGCCGCCAGAGCGGCGCTCATCTTCAGATAGCGTTGAACAAGCTATTGTAATTTTCAACTGCTCAGTCAAAGAATTAGGCGTTTTTTTTCTCTGCTGTTGTTGTTTCTCACGGCTGTCTTTTTCCAAACGCTCTGCTTTGGCTGTAAAACTGGCCGGCAATAAACTTGCAAAAACATCCATAACTGTTCTCAACTCCCTTATTAATAGTAGTTACAACCCCTGGTTAATTAATCGGCAGTTAGTGGTAAAAGTTTAATCTTTTTTAAGCCGCAATAGACCCTTGCTGAATTTTAGTTTTAAGAAGAGTCGAGCGCAGCAAGGCTAAAGAAGTAATTGCTACTGAAAAGTTATTTATAACACTTTGCTATAAGAGGTTTGTGAAAGCAGATGAGTGAAGGGCAGTAAGAGTAAGGCGCTTGATTAGCTAGCCGCTAACCATTACGATTCAAAAACAAGCTACCCTATTGCTTATATCAACTAATAGGGTAAGAAAAATTTTATGCAAATAACCAATAGTAATCATCTGCAATAACTAAAGCTAAGCGTTTATAGAAAAGCACTGACTTCCTCGGTATTTAAATAACGCCACTCACCTAAGGGTAAATCAGCCAGTTTTACTGGCCCTATTTGCTCGCGATGCAAACCCAGCACCTGATTACCAACCGCTGCAAACATGCGTTTAACTTGATGATATTTACCTTCGGTTATGGTCAATAAGACTTCTTTCTCGGCAACTTGCTCTAACGTCGCAGGACGAGTTAAACCATCTTCACCTTGCAACTGCACGCCATGAGTAAACTTCTCTGCCGTAGTGTTTTTAAGCGGGTCACGTAGCCACACACGATAAACTTTTTCGCACTGTTTCTTAGGTGAAATAATATTATGCGACCAGAGACCATCGTCAGTAATTAGCACTAGCCCTGTAGTGTCAGCGTCTAGGCGACCGGCAATGTGCATATCAAATGCCTTATCAACAGCAATTAAATGTAATAACGAGGGATAGATTTCATCAACATTAGAGCAAATGGTAGCAAGGGGTTTATGCAAAATGATATAACGAAAACTACGCGCAGTCAGTGCTTCGTCTTCAATGCAAATATAATCATCTTCATCCACCTGTGTGGCAGGGTCTTTAATTACCACATCATTCACCGTTACTTTGCTCATTTTAAGCAATTTTTTAGCTTCAGTGCGGGTAAGTTCAGTGCTTTTGCAAATAAATTTGTCGAGACGCATAGTCAGTAATATCGCTAAAAGGTAATGAAATAAAGGCGCCGCTATTATCGCTATTTGAATATTTTTAGCAAGGCTGGCGTGTACAGGCATTACAGAAATATTCATTAGCATTAGCTTGGATTGCATTACATTGGATAGTATAGAAGGATACCCGATAACTAGCCTTGGTTAAGTTTATGCACAAAACACCGACATATTGAGCTACTCAACAATCAAACTGACTAAGTTTTACCTGGCGCTATTTATATGTCAAATGAGCTTACGTATTAATAAGTTAAGTATTAATAAATTTACCTGACAAGGCTAAACCGCTGCGATGATGCAAAACACTGTGACATTGCGCTAAAATAGACAAGGCAATCGACTCGGGCAACTCACCACCAATATCAAGGCCAACCGGGCCATTAACATGACGCATTAACCAAGCTCTGTCTTCAATATTAGCAAGCATTTCAACATTACCTCTTCGTTCAGTCGGGCCTAATAAACCAATATATTTTGCAACGTTATTTTCATGCAGCAAACTTAACCAAGCAGCGTCCAAATTCAAATTGTGCGTCATCAACACGGCGGCATCAAGTTGGCGAAATTGCGCCATTTGAGCAAAGTCGTTGGGATGAATTCTGAAAATTTCTGAGGCCTGCTTAAAGCTGCTGCTGCGGGCATAGCTAGAGCGATGATCAACAACCGTTACCCGCCAGCCCATCTGCGCCGCCATCGACACTAAAGGAATGGCATCTGAGCCACCACCAAAAATCCATAAATTAGTTGGTGCAGATATTTTGGTTATCGACAGCTGATCTTCGCCAATGGTGATATTGCTGTGCGCTGTTTCCTGTTTTATCATTTGCCTTAGGGCATCATGCTTAAGGTTTTCTTGCCCCTGAGCTGTTGTTATTAATAACTGGCCAGCATTATCAAACAAACTGATGTTATTTAACGCCTGCGGTGTTGATTCATCAGTTAAAAATGTTTGTTGTAAATAGCTTGCTTGCCCCTCTTGCATGCGCTTAAAAAGCTCGGCAAATAATACTTGATGTGCAGCTGTGACATATTGTAATAATACGCCTATTTTACCTTTGCAGCCTACGCCTAGCTCTGCTGCATAACCATCTTCTTCTAGCATATCGTATACAACGTAATGGGCTTGCTTGCTATCAAATACTTTTTTCGCATGTAAAACAATATTGGCCTCTAAGCAGCCGCCACTGACTAAACCAAGCGATTGTCCCACGCTATTAACCAGCATAATAGCACCGGGGGAGCGATAACTTGAGCCCGCTTTATTTACTATAGTGGCAATTACCCACTCAAGTTTTTCACTATGATTTAAGTAATGTTCAAGCAGGGAATAATGAGAGTGATTATTAAGCAATGGTAAACCTTAAAGTTATTGAGAGCTGGTCACGGGTCTTTAATTTATTATAACAAGTTAGGCAAAGTTAAAAAACGTCAAATTTGTATCTGTTTACTCAGTGTATCGGTCAAAATCCTAGCTTTTAACATCGACTGACATGCCGGTGAATATGCTGTGCAGTCATATGTTTAGATGAAAACATGTCATTAGAGTAATGCTGGAGTAACTAACAAGATGGCTAAGATTGGCAGTTTTCTGATCATACACCACTTTTTATATTAAAAAAAAGCCACTTTACAGTGGCTTTTCATTAAAAGTAAAACTCGCTAAGAATTATTTAACAACTTCTTCAGTGGCTTTAGTTGTTTTAGCTGCTTTAGCTGGTTTATCTGTTTCAGCCTCTTCAGGCAGTTTATTTTTTGATAATAACGCTTCACGTAAACGTGTATCAATTTCTTTTGCTATTTTAGGGTTTTCTTTCAAATACTTAGCTGCGTTTGCTTTACCTTGACCAATTTTGTCGCCTTTATAACTATACCAAGCGCCGGCTTTTTCAACCATTTCATTTTTAACGCCAAGGTCAACTAACTCGCCTAAACTATTAATACCTTCACCATATAGTATTTGAAACTCAGCTTGCTTAAAAGGTGGCGCTATTTTATTTTTAACCACTTTAACACGTGTTTCATTGCCAATAATTTCGTCACCATTTTTAACAGCGCCAATACGGCGTATATCTAAACGCACAGAAGCATAAAATTTTAAGGCGTTACCACCTGTTGTGGTTTCTGGGCTGCCAAACATTACACCAATTTTCATACGAATTTGGTTGATAAAAATAATCATGGTATTTGATTTTTTCAAATTACCGGTTAATTTACGCATGGCTTGCGATAACATACGAGCCTGTAAGCCCATGTGTGAATCACCCATATCGCCTTCAATCTCAGCTTTTGGTGTTAACGCAGCCACCGAGTCGACTACAATAATGTCAATAGCACCTGAGCGAGTTAACATGTCACAAATTTCAAGCGCTTGCTCACCGGTATCCGGTTGAGAAACCAACAATTCGTTAATATCTACGCCCAATTTTGCCGCATAAACAGGGTCAAGTGCATGCTCAGCATCAACAAATGCACAAATTTTACCATTACGTTGTGCTTCAGCAATAACTTCAAGGGTCAGCGTTGTTTTACCACTTGACTCTGGACCATAAATCTCAACAACACGACCTAGAGGTAAGCCACCAGCACCTAAAGCAATATCTAACCCTAATGAACCGGTAGAAATTGTTTCAACGTCCATGGTGTTATTGTCACCTAACTTCATGATGGAGCCTTTACCAAATTGACGTTCGATTTGGCTTAAGGCAGCTGATAATGCTTTTTCTTTGTTATCGTCCATTTACTACTCCACGAGGGGTTTAGGTGCTTAATTCGTTTTGATGATGCAAAGTATACTGTATAGTCGTACAGTATCAAGGTTTTTATTAAATTATTTTATTTAGATATAAAAATAAAATAACCTATAGATTTTAACCATTGAAAAATAAAGGTTTTATTAACATAAGTAACTTTATAAATTTTTAACTTGAAAAGTTACTAATACAGTTATCAGTCGTTAAACAGTGCTTTTATATGATTAGCTTACTGAGCACTTTTCTCAAAAATAGAAAGATTTGATCGCCTGCATTATGGCATAATCTATGCCCTTAATACCTTCATCAATTTTAGTTACGGCAGTTCAATGACAACAATAACAAAAGACCTTTCCTCTCACACCCCTATGATGCGTCAGTACCTGACTATTAAAGCGGAATTTCCTAATATTTTAATTTTTTATCGTATGGGGGATTTTTATGAACTTTTTTTTGATGATGCTAAAAAGGCATCTGATTTGCTTGATATCTCATTAACTGCACGTGGAAAAACTGGCGGTAATGCTATTCCAATGGCTGGCGTACCTTATCATGCGGTGGAAGGCTATTTAGCTAAGTTAGTCAAATTAGGTGAGTCAGTCGCTATTTGTGAACAAATTGGCGATCCAGCGACTAGCAAAGGCCCGGTAGAGCGAAAGGTTGTACGTGTGGTTACACCTGGCACAGTCAGTGATGAAGCGCTGCTTAGCGACCGACAAGACAATTTGATTGTTGCTGTTCATCAAACACTACAAGGTTTTGGCCTCGCTTATTTAGATATGACCAGTGGCCGTTTTGTGTTGGTTGAGCCTAAAACTGAAGAGCAAGTTCAAGCCGAGCTACAACGTTTATCACCGGCAGAATTGTTATATCCCGAATCATTAGTCGCCACTAGTATTATTGCTGGTCGCAAAGGTTTGCGTCGACGCCCCGATTGGGAGTTTGATTTAGACACCAGTAAAACCTTACTTAATAAACAATTTGGTACTCAGTCATTGTCGGGCTTCGGCGTTGAAGATAAACCGCTAGGTATCGCTGCTGCAGGTTGTTTATTTCAATATGTTAAAGATAGTCAGCGTACTGCACTACCCCATATTAGAGCCATTATTGGTGAAAGCTCATCGACTGCCGTTATCCTTGACGCCGCCACTCGCCGTAATTTGGAATTAACCCAAAACCTGCAAGGGGGTGATGAAAATACCCTAGCAGCAATTCTTGATAAAGCCGCTACCCCCATGGGATCTAGATTACTAAAGCGTTGGTTACACTTTCCATTGCGCGAGCTAAATACGCTAAATAATCGTCAAAATTCGATTGAAGAAATATTACAACAAGACTTACCCTTTGAACTCAACGCTAACTTAAAGCAATTTGGTGACATTGAACGTATTGTTTCCCGTATTGCTTTGCGATCAGCTCGCCCGCGCGACTTTGCACGTTTACGCAATGCCTTAATGCATTTACCTGATTTGCAAACACTTATGAATAGCTGTACTCAACCGCATTTAGCGGCATTGGTTGAACAGTGTCAGCCTATACCGACAACACAAGCACTATTAGAAAGAGCTATTGTGGAAAACCCACCGGTATTAATTCGTGACGGTGGCGTTATCGCTCCAGGTTATAATAAAGAATTAGATGTACTGCGAGATTTAAGCGATGGTGCAACCGAGTTTTTAGCGCAACTTGAAGCACGCGAAAAAGAACGTACCGGCATTCAATCACTCAAAGTTGGCTATAATAGAGTCCATGGTTTCTATATAGAAATGAGCCGCACCTCAGCCCTTGATGTACCTGATGATTATATTCGCCGACAAACCTTAAAAAATAACGAACGCTTTATTACTAACGAATTAAAGCAACATGAAGAGAAAGTGCTCTCCGCGCAAAGTAAATTCCTTGCCCTTGAAAAGCGCTTGTATGAAGCGTTATTTGAGCAAATATTACCTGAGTTAGAAAAATTGCAGCTACTTGCGCAATCGCTATCTGAAATTGATGTCTTAAATACTTTTGCCGAACGGGCCGAAAGCTTAAATTATGTTAAACCTATACTGCAAGAAGCCAGCGGTATTAATATCGAAGCTGGACGTCATGCTGTTGTAGAACAAATGACCGCTGAGCCATTTATTGCTAATCCAGTAGTGCTAAACAGCAGCCGAGAAATGCTCATTATTACTGGCCCTAACATGGGCGGTAAATCTACCTATATGCGCCAAACAGCGTTAATTGTGCTACTGGCACATATAGGCTGTTATGTACCAGCAAGTGCCGCCCAAATAGGTATGGTAGATAGAATTTTCACCCGTATTGGCGCTTCTGATGACCTAGCCAGTGGTCGTTCAACTTTTATGGTAGAAATGACAGAAACCGCTAACATTTTGCATAATGCCACCAATAAAAGTTTAGTATTGTTAGATGAAATTGGTCGAGGCACCAGTACCTATGACGGTTTATCACTGGCTTGGGCCTGTGCTGAAATGCTAGCAATAAAAACCAAAGCTTTCACGCTTTTTGCTAGCCATTATTTTGAGTTAACCTTACTGGCTGAACAAATTGATACTTTAGCAAATGTTCATCTAGACGCTGTTGAACATGGTGACAGTATTGTCTTTATGCACACAGTGCAAGAAGGTGCTGCAAGTAAGAGTTTTGGTTTACAGGTAGCGCAACTTGCTGGCGTGCCAAAAAGTGTCATTGTGCGGGCAAAACAACGCTTAGCTGAACTTGAACATATGCAAGCACCTTCGATAATGAGTGCTGTTCCCCAAGCTTTTGAACAACTGTCTCTCATAGATAGCCAACACCCGGTTGTTGAACAGCTAAGTGCAATAGAGGTGAACGACTTGAGCCCTAAAATGGCTTTAGATTTATTATATAAATTAAAAGAATTAATTTAAAAAAGGGGACTATTTACATTAGCATGCCTATTTTGGGCGGCACAGATTAAAGTGTAGATCGGCTTTAATCTGTGCGAGCTGACAGCATCAATACCGACTTAGAAGAAGGGTTACTCACCCTATATTGTCACCCGTGGCGCTATGTAGCTTCAATCTTGGACTTTAGTTCATCAAGTTAAATAAAATTTAAGCGTTTTTGGCAAAATGCCTACCTACGAAAAATATTTGCTGACGATATTATTGGTCCTTCGAGTTAATTGCTCGCTAAACGCTTGACGGACTGAAGTCCGACCTACAAAAAATAGCTGCTGCTGATATATGTTGGCCCATCGGGTTAATTGCTTTCTACACGGTTGACGGACTGAAGTCCGACCTACAAAAAACATCGGCTGCCGATATTTGTTGGTCCATCGAGTTAATTGCTTTCTACACGGTTGACGGACTAAAGTCCGACCTACAAAAAATAGCTGCTGCTGATATTTGTTGGCCCATCGGGTTAATTGCTTTCTACACGGTTGACGGACTGAAGTCCGACCTACAATAAATATTTGCTGCTAATATTGTTGGCCCATCGAGTTAATCGCTCGCCAAACAGTTGACGGACTGAAGTCCGATCTACAAAAAAAAGCTGCGGCTGATATTTGTTGGCCCATCGGGTTAATTGCTTTCTACACGTTTGACGGACTGAAGTCCGACCTACAAATAACATCTACCTCAGATGATAATTAGGTCTTAAAATAACCTCCTGATGCAAATGTATAGGCAGCTACATTACCCATAAAATCTAACCCTAAAAAAACCAGCTATCGCTGGTTTTTTTATTCACTGAACTTTTGACTATCGCACTACTCTCGAAATAGCGCTTCAATCGACAAGTCTTGTTGACTTAAAATATCACGCAGACGTTTTAATGCTTCAACTTGAATTTGGCGCACACGTTCGCGTGTTAAGCCTATTTCGACACCTACATCTTCTAATGTTGCGGCTTCATAGCCTAGCAAGCCAAATCTTCTTGCTAGTACTTCTCGTTGTTTAGAGTTAAGTTCATTCAGCCAATCTACAATACTATGTTTAATATCATTGGTTTGTAATTTTGTTTCCGGGCTCCCAGCTGTTTCATCTGGAATAACATCTAATAAAACTTTTTCACCTTCACCGCCAAATGGCGAGTCAACTGAAGCAATACGCTCGTTCAAGCGCAGCATTTTACTAACACTTTCCACGGGTACGTTAAGCTCAAAAGCAATGTCTTCAGCCGTTGGCTCATGATCAAGCTTTTGCACTAACTCACGGGCTGTGCGTAAGTAAATATTAAGTTCTTTGACCACATGAATAGGTAATCGAATAGTGCGAGTTTGATTCATAATGGCGCGTTCAATGGTTTGTCGAATCCACCAAGTCGCATAGGTTGAAAATCTGAAGCCTCGTTCCGGATCAAATTTTTCAACAGCACGTATTAGGCCTAGGTTACCTTCTTCAATTAAATCTAATAAAGGTAAGCCACGATTGTTATAACGGCGAGCAATTTTTACCACTAAACGAAGATTACTTTCTATCATGCGTTTGCGAGAGCGTTCATCACCTTTTAAGGCAAGGCGAGAAAAGTAGACTTCTTCTTCGGCGGTTAATAATGGTGAAAATCCTATTTCACTTAAATATATTTGTGTTGCATCTAAATTAGACGGGCTCTCTTCAGGTACTTCTACCCCAGTGCTTTTTGGCTTTTCTTTCACTGCAAGATCAGAACATTCTATTTGTTTTTTTATGCCCATGTTATATCTCCCTATTTAGCATTAGCTAAATTTACTGACTAATTATTCACATTAACCTCGAGTTATTATTGGTAAATTTTTATTATTATTGTTTCGGCAAATACTTCATAGGATTAACTGATTTCCCGCGAAAGCGAACTTCAAAATGAAGCATGACTCTTTCAGCGTCAGTATCACCCATTTTGGCAATCACTTGACCGGCTTTTACAACTTGCTGTTCTTTGACTAGAATGTGATCGTTATGAGCATAAGCGCTGAGATAATCTTCGTTATGTTTAACGATGACTAACTTGCCGTATCCTTGTAGCGCATCACCGGCATAAACTACCTTTCCATCTGCAGTTGCTTTCACCGAATCACCGCGTCGCCCCGCAATGTCGATTCCTTTATTTCCTTGCTTTGCGGTGGAAAAATTATGAATAACTTTTCCTTTCGCAGGCCACCGCCATTTTCTAATTTTTTGTGAAAATGCAGTGTGTTGCTGAACTTTTTTGATGCTTTTTTGATCAGCTACATTTTTACCATACTCCTGCTTTTTCTTCTGTGCAATAGGTTTTTTTATAACTTTTTGTTTTGACGTATTGAAGGTCTTATTTTTTTGACTTTTTAAGTTAGCATTATATTTACTTTTTGTTAACTTTAATTTTTGTTGCGGATAAATATTGTATGGCGCTTTAATATTATTGATCTTCGCTAAGGTACGAATATCGACATCTGCACGCCATGCTATTGAATATAAAGTTTCACCTTTCTTAACGATATACTCAGTGCCACTGACGCTATTTTTGAGTCTTTGACTAAGAGGAAGAGAGCCTTGTACGTCAAAAACAGGTGCAGGTTTATTACGACTTGAACAGCCGTTTAACGCTAATATCATTATTAGCGTTAGTAGGTTATTAGTGCTAAATAAGTTACCTTGCATCCATCTCGTCATAACAAAAATAACGTCCTTATCGTGTCGCAATATAGGCAATAATAATAGCGCTAACAACCGACCAACCTAAGACATCAACCCATTGTCTAATTTTTTGTTCCATCGGTGCTCCGCCCCAACGAATAACACCAGCTACCAGGAAAAATCGCATGCCGCGACCAATCGATGACGCTAATAAGAAGGGTAAAAATGCCATATTTAAAAAGCCAGCACTCACGGTAAATAACTTATAAGGGATAGGAGAAAAACCAGCAATAAATACCACCCACACACCCCATTCACTAAACCACAACATGGCTTTATCAAAGCGCGCCTGATAACCAAACTCAGTAATTAAGGGTTGGATCCAAGGTTCAAACATCAAATAACCTAAGCCGTAACCTACCATTCCGCCAAGCACTGAAGCAACGGTAGTTATGGTGGCAAAACGCCAGGCTTTATCGCGCTGCGCCAGTACCATAGGGGCTAATAAAACGTCGGGTGGAATAGGGAAAAAAACCGACTCAGCAAAGGTCAGTATCGCTAAAATTCTAGGGGCAAACTTATGCTCAGCCCACTTAAGTGTCCATTCATATAATGCAGAAAATATTTTCACAAATTATCCTAAAGCGCCAGGTACCAGAGGAACAAAACGAACAGCTTCAATTTGCTGCTCTTTGTATTCATCGCCATGACGAGTAATTAATTTTAAAACTTGGTTTTGTTCACCAACAGGAATGATCAAGCGACCGCCATCAGCTAGCTGGGCTAGTAATGCCGCTGGCACTTCTTTGGGTGCAGCCGTCACTATAATGGCTTGAAACGGAGCTTTGCTGTGCCAACCTTGCCAACCATCACCATGTTTCATTGCCACATTATGTAAATCCATCGTGCGTAATCTTCGTTTTGCTTGCCATTGCAACGACTTAATACGTTCAACAGTAAACACCTTGGCTGATAACTGCGCCAATATGGAGGTTTGATAGCCAGAGCCCGTACCTATTTCTAGAATGCTGTCTGGCACGCCATCAGCAAGTAGCAGCTCTGACATTTTTGCCACAATATAGGGTTGTGATATGGTTTGCCCTTGGCCAATCGGTAACGCCGTATTGTCATAGGCTTTATGCGCTAGAATTTCAGGCACAAAAATATGCCGAGGCGAACGGGCAATCGCCTGTAATACTTGTTGATTTTTAATCCCTTCAGCCAATAGTTTTTGTGCCAGTAATTCTCCACTTCGACTCGACTTTCCGCCGATATTACTGCCTACTCGGGTATTGATATTACTTTGTCTCATAGTGAAAGTTCATTAATCCATTCGGTCATTTTTGCCAGGCTTTTATAAGCGGTCATATCTATGGTTAATGGGGTAATTGATGCATAACCATTGGCTATGGCATGAAAATCAGTCCCCACGCCAGCATCAAGTTCTTTTCCTAATGGGCCATACCAATAAATATCACGTTGCCAAGGGTCTTGCACCTTTTTCATGGTTTCCGCTTTATGGCGGTTACCTAGACGTGTGACTTGAATACCTTTTAATTCATCTAACGGCACATCAGGTACATTAATATTAATAATTTGATCACTTGGCAGCGGGTGCAACTGCAAGCGCTCAATAAACTTGGCGGTAACAACGGCGGCGGTTTGAAAGTGTTTGGGATCTGAAGACACTAGTGATACCGCTATTGCAGGCATACCTAAATGGCGCCCTTCTGTTGCTGCCGCTACCGTGCCAGAATAAATGGTATCATCACCTAAATTAGCACCGTGATTAATACCCGCCACCACTAAATCAGGTTTTGGCTGCATTAATTGGGCGGCACCTAAATGCACGGCATCAGTGGGTGTACCATTGACAGAAATAAAGCCATTTTCTAATGTCTGCGCTCGTAATGGATTCAATAGTGTTAACGAATTGCTTGCGCCACTGCAATTTCTATCGGGCGCAACTACGGTTACATCAAATATTTTGGCTAATTCGTCAAAAAGCACTTTAATGCCATCAGCATGAACACCGTCATCATTACTCAGTAATATTCTCATGTTAGCTTTTTAACTCCTTGTTGTTATCTACTGCGCTAATCTGGGTCTTAGTTGCAGCGGCTGTGTGCCTGGCTGCACTAACATCAACCCGCTCGGTCATATCTTTATAGTCGATTAACTCACGCATAATGGTGGTGGCATAAGCACCTGATGGCAAGAAAAATGACAAGGTTACAACATCGTTATCTACGCTAATGTTAGTGTCTTTAATCGTTAAGCGAATACGTCGACGTTCTTGCTTCAAACCAAAACGCGGTAAACCTTCGCAAAATTCTGGCTGGCCATCGCCGATGCTTTGCTCAAAAATACGCGCATCGCCTGTGGTCATTAATTCGCCCGCACCCCACATAGAAGCCGTAATATCTAGGTCATGTTCAACTAATCGTGCTTGTAGGCTTTCATCGATGACATTAGCAAGAAATACCGACTGTGTTCCCGCTAACATCAAGACGTCACCATTCATTAAGCGGTCGAATTTTTGTTGTTCGATACGTTGGCCCACCATTTGGTTGAAAATCAATGAACGTGCAGCCGATAAATACATACCACGTTTTTTCTTGTCTTTAACTTTTTGACCGGAGAATAAGCCTAAGGCTTTTTCAATATTGCCGCCATTGATACCAAAGCGTTGTTCGCCAAAATAATTTGGTACGCCAAAATTAGTCACTACGTGCCAACGTCTTATTAGCTCGTCAATTTCAGTCACGTCACGTAAGGTGATTTCAAAACGATTACCGTCTAAACCGCCAATACGCAATTTTTTGTTATGGCGTTTATAGGATAAAACTTCGACACCTTCGATGTTTAAGTCACTTAAATCATAACTTTGCTTACCGGGCACATGCACACCAAACCATTGCTCAGTAACCGCAAAGCGATCTTTTAAACCGGCATAAGAAACTAACAATTCTTTCACGGAAAAATATTGCGCTAATTGCTTGGCAACAAAAGCGGTATTGGCGCCAGTTTTTCGAATATGAATAAAAAGATGTTCACCTTCACCACAAGGTTCAAAGGGAATTTGTTCAAATACTTTAAAGTCTGACCTATGACGACGCAACAAGCCGGTAGATTTTGGTTTACCATATAAATAGGAAAATTCAGGCAAGGGAGATTGGCTTGGCTCAGCTACTGGCTTATCGCTTTGAACGCTTGGCTCTGGTGCTTTCAATTCACTTTGAAAAGCGGGCTTTGGTACTTTTTTTTCGTCTTGCTTAATCGGCTCTGCAACTGTATTTAACTTACTGTTAGGTTCAGTTTTTATCAATAGGACAACAGCATGCACGCTAATGCCTTCTTTGCGACCCACATAGCCTAACTTTTCAGTGGTGGTTGCTTTGACATTGACTTGTTCTATATCTGCTTGTAAATCTTGTGCTAAACATTCACGCATGGCTAAAAGGTGTGGTGCTATTTTTGGTGCTTGCGCACAAACAGTAATGTCGGCATTACCTAAGCCGTAGCCTTTTCCTTGCATTAAGCCAACCACATGGCGCAATAAAATACGGCTCGATATATTCTCGTATTGGTCATCAGTATCAGGAAAATGGTTACCAATATCGGCTAAACATAATGCCCCTAAAATGGCATCACATAAGGCATGAATAGCCACATCACCATCAGAGTGAGCAATAAAACCAAATTCATAAGGAATAACAACACCCGCTAAAACTAATGGCCCTGCACCACCAAATTGATGAACATCAAACCCGTGACCTATTCGCATACTACCTCTGATTGTAAATTATTTTTTTGTTGGTTAAGAATAAATTCAGCTAAAAACAAATCTTCTGGCTGGGTAATTTTTATATTGTCACTGCTGCCATTGACTAAACCGCTTGCAAAACCCGATGCTTCCATCGCTGATGATTCATCGGTAATACTGATCCCTTTTGCTAAAGCCGCAGTAATAGCTGCGGTTAGTTCAAGCGTTTTGTACATTTGTGGCGTCAGCGCATGCCACATTTGACTACGATCTAAGCTGCTTGCTACTAATTGCTCGGTATTCGCTTGCTTCATGGTATCGCGAACAGGGCTTGCTAATAAGCCGCCATGATCGTTTTTAAGACAGTAGTTAATTAAGCGAGTTAAGTCTTGATGTCGAACACAAGGCCTGGCGGCATCATGCACCAACACCCATTGTTCTTGACCAGCATCTAAATATTTTAAACCGGCAAGTACCGAATCAACACGCTCTTTGCCACCCGTAACACAGGTAATATTTTTATGATTAACTAAACTGGTACTAGGAAAATATTCATCGTTTTCACCTAGGGCAATAATGACATGAGAAATTGCCTCGTGGCTGAGTAAACGCTGAACGGTATGTTCTAAAATAGTTATGTTTTCAATGGTTAAATATTGTTTTGGACAAGACGAACGCATGCGTTTGCCAACACCTGCAGCGGGCACTACGACAGTAAAATGCCCTAATAAGTTACTCATTATCGCAATCGTTCCTTCTTGTCGGCATCGTCATCATTAGGAATGACGCGGAAAAATGTCTCGCCCTGTTTGATCAGACCTAATTCATGGCGAGCACGTTCTTCAATCGCTTCCGTGCCAGATTTTAAATCGTCAGTATCAGCATAAAGTAATTTGTTACGTTGCTTTAGCTTGTTGTTATTGGCGAGCTGGCGAGTTACTTCTTCTTCTAATACTAGATAATCAGGCACACTGTTTTTACCAAACCAAAGTCGGTATTGCAAAAGTACCAGAAAAAGTAGTAAAACTGTCGTGATCAGCCGCATAATGTATCTAAAGTTGATATCGAAGAGATAATATTGATACGCTATTATAAATACGTACCGTCTGCTGTAAACACCCAACAAGATTTAAAATCAATTGTCAGGCAAATTTACCCTAGGTTGTTTGAAATTACGCCAATTAATGGTGCAAGACAATAATAATTCTCGCAATGAAGGCATAATGGGCTGCAGTTTTTGACCATCTTTCCAACGATGCCCAGCGCAGGCTGCGCTCATTACTTTTTTCGTTGGCTTGAGTAAATTCACTTTATGACGAGTTACTTCGCTCTCTGCCTCACTATCTGCTTCAATGTCTGCCTCACTTGCTCTGTCACCCTCATTTTTTGCCCTGTTACTTGCAGCGCTGACCGTTTCGTTATCCATTAAGTAAAACCAGCCATAAACATTGGTTCGAAATCGCTGTTTTTCTAAATCAATTCGGTCGATACAATCGAGCACAATATGCCCATTTAACGCGATAGGCACTACTAAACCATGCACTAACTCTTGGCTCTTATACCAAGCAGTAACAGTTTCATCATAAGCCGACAATTGGCTTATTTCAGGTGACCTAGCCACTTGCTTAGCTAACCAACTGGCATTTTGAATATCTAATGCCAGTGGTGTTTGTGCCTTTAATAACGCGAATGCTGTACGTTTAACATAATGAGGTAAGCTTTTAATTCTGCCTTGTAAACTTGCTAGCGCTAAACATTCATTGCGGGCTAAGGTGATTAACTCTCGTTCATAAAGGGCATTACACAGCTCAGCAAAGTCTGATGACTGCTGCTGTGATTGCCATAATAATGATTGAATGACCATGAATTTAATGACTACTTGAATTAACGCTGATAATTTAAGCATACTTGATTGTGGTTAAAGATAAAATCGCTAAAGCTGATCTGCGCATTGTTTTACCTATAGCATGACGGGTACTAACGACTTATACAGGGCTATTATTTTTAACGGTATTTTTTAAAGATGTACGACAGCGGTTAAACAAATCTGCACCAACATGAGTTTAAATTTTAGACCAAACGAGCATTTACAAGTGGTTTGGGTATAATATAAAAATAGTTTCCCCGCCAGTTTTGGAGTAAATAATGAGCGTAATTGAAGTAAAGCACCCCCTAATTAAACACAAACTCGGCATAATGCGTGAAGCCGATATAAGTACCAAGCGTTTTCGCGAACTTGCCTCGGAAGTTGGCTGTCTATTAACCTATGAAGCCACTAAGCACCTTGAATTAGAAACTAGAACCATCAATAGTTGGAATGGTGAAATTCAAGTAGAACAAATTAAAGGTAAAAAAGTCACCGTTGTCCCTATTTTACGTGCAGGTTTAGGCATGATGGACGGCGTTTTAGAGCTGATTCCTAGCGCACGTATCTCTGTTGTTGGTATGTATCGTAACGAAGAAACACTAGAGCCAGTGTTTTATTTTGAAAAATTAGCGGGGCAAATTGAAGAACGTCTCGCCCTAGTGATTGACCCCATGCTAGCGACAGGCGGCTCTATGATAGCCACAATCGACTTATTAAAAGAGCGTGGTTCAAACCATATCAAAGCCCTAGTTTTAGTGGCTGCGCCAGAAGGTATAGCCGCGTTAGAAAAAGCACACCCTGATGTTGAGCTTTATACCGCAGCTATTGATGACTACTTAGATGATGCAGGTTATATATTGCCAGGTTTAGGTGATGCGGGTGATAAAATTTTTGGCACTAAGTAATTACTATAACTCAGCGACTTAAAGGTGCTATCTGCAGCATCTTTAAGGTGTTTAGCTCAATTTTTGTTGCGATAACAAACATCGAATATAGTATTTAAAAAGTGGTCGAAAAAACTCAAGTGTGCGATTGGTAACCCTGTTTATTCGTTAACTACGGCATTGCGACCAGTTTATTAGCTATTTTTTTCATCGCTATCGCAGCATTATTGTCCATACCTCTATTCATCAAAATAATAAAACCATCTTTCTTATTAGGGTCAAAATATAAGGCAGTAAAAACCCCTAAATCAGCGCCCATATGCCCGATTAATCCCATGCTATTATCTCGCCAAAAAAAACGTTGTTTATCAGAAATATCCTTAGGTAATTGTAACCTTAGCATTTCTTCATACATAGCATCTGACAGCAGCTTATTACCCAATGGGTCTTTATTTTCTAGCACAGCAACTAACAGCCTACTCAAATCTTTAATACTGCTACGTATACCACCATCTGGATATTGTGGGTTACCAAAGTGAGGATAAGCGACAAAACGCTTACTTTCTGAAGCTGGATTAAAATAACCACTAATAAACAAGTTTAACTCGGCCGATTCAGTGTCACTGCAAATAGCCAGAAATGGAATACACTGTTCAACCTCATAGGGCACAGCAATTTGTGCTAGTGACAAATCATGTAATAACCAACTGGTATCCTGCATACCTAATGGCTGAAAGATATGTTGCTGACTATATTCGGCTAAGGTGATACCGGTTGTTACTTCGACTAAATATCCGGCTAGGCCGGCGGCTAAATTACTGTATTTCCTTTTAGCACCTGGGGCATTATTTAAAAAATATTGCCCTTGGTTATAGTTTTTTCCTGTTGGGGTTAACAAGGATTTAAGGTGTTGTTCTAATGAAATATCAGCATCTTTATTAATGGCATAACTGTCAACATCATAATAATCCGCGATACCTGAGGTGTGGGTAACCAAATGTCTTAGGGTTATTTTTTCATGAGTTATATGAGGATTATCGATTTTAAATGGCAGATAGTCGTTAATGTCTCGGTCTAAAGCTAATGTTCCTTGTTCTACCAACTGCAACAACACCAAGCCCATAATCGGCTTACTAATAGAGGCTATATTAAATAACGTATTTTGTGTCACTGCTGTGTTCAATTCGACATTAGCTTTACCATACACTTGTAAAAAAGTGACTTTAGCGTTTGAAATTTTAGCTATGGCTAAACCGGGAATAGCGGCTTCTTGCATCAAAGCAGGGATATATTTTTCAATATTTTCTATCTCATCGCTCAGCGCTTTCTGCTTAGGCAAGAGATACCAAAGCAGTGGCAATAACAAAATAATAAGGACAGCTTTTTTCATGGTTTAGCTCTATGGCTTAAAATAGAATATCAGCAAGATACAGGCCAAACATAACAAGCTGATTTCATGAGCTTTATTTTTAGATCATAATGATGATTGTGCTAAAATCATAAATACTGGCAAATCCGACGACTTATTCACAAGTATAACATTCAGTAAAGGCGCTATATTTGAACACTGTGGTGCAGGCAAGGTAAGTTGTGCCAAAATTAATGAGTCGGCTTAAAGCCTGATGGTCACAAAAAAACCACTCATTTGAGTGGTTTTTTAATATTCAATATCGCTTAAATTAGCCGCGGGATTTTGCTACCACACGTAATAACCCAACTGGCAAACATAAGCGTCATCACACAAAAAGTTTATGATTATTGGCCTTTGACTTCAGACAAGCCGTTAAATATAGCTTTATCACCTAAAAACTCTTCAATGCGTAATAACTGATTGTATTTAGCAACACGGTCTGAACGACATAAAGAACCGGTTTTGATTTGTCCTGCGGCTGTGCCTACGGCTAAATCAGCAATAGTTGAGTCTTCAGTCTCGCCTGAGCGATGTGAGATCACGGCGGTAAAACCAGCGTCTTTCGCCATTCTAATCGCTGCTAAGGTTTCTGTTAATGTACCAATTTGGTTGAATTTGATTAAGATAGAGTTACCAATACCTTGCTCAATACCACGGGCTAATATTTTAGTATTAGTGACAAATAAATCATCACCAACAATTTGCACTTTATCGCCAAGTAGATCGGTTTGGTATTTAAAGCCATCCCAGTCTGACTCGTCCAAGCCGTCTTCAATTGAAATGATCGGGTATTGCTCACAAAGACTTGCTAAAAAATCAGAGAATTCGTTGGCCGTAAATTGCTTGCCTTCACCTTTTAGGTCATAAATGCCTTTTTCTGCATCATAAAATTCAGAAGCAGCACAATCCATCGCTAAGGTGACGTCTTTACCTAATTCGTAACCTGCCGCGGCAACCGCTTCTTTAATGACTGCTAAGGCATCAGCATTTGAGGCTAAATCAGGTGCAAAACCACCTTCATCACCCACAGCGGTATTTAAACCTTTTGCAGACAATACTTTTTTCAAAGCATGGAAAATTTCAGCGCCCATACGTAGCGCTTCTTTAAAGCTTTTCGCGCCAACCGGTTGTACCATAAATTCTTGGATATCAACGTTATTGTCAGCATGCTCGCCGCCATTGATAATGTTCATCATAGGTAAAGGTAGTGAGTATTGACCTGGCGTACCGTTGAGATCGGCAATGTGCTCAAATAATTGTACTTTCTTTTCCATTGCAGCCGCTTTTGCATTCGCTAAAGAAACAGCAAGAATAGCATTAGCACCGAAGGTTTCTTTATTCTCTGTGCCGTCTAAATCAATCATGATTTGATCTATGTTTGCTTGCTCTAAAGCACTTTTGCCTTTCAATGCGTTAGCAATCGGATTGTTAACTGCAGCAACGGCTTTTAATACTCCTTTACCTAAGTAACGTGATTTGTCGCCGTCACGTAATTCAAGTGCTTCACGAGAGCCAGTTGATGCGCCAGAAGGAGCAGCAGCTCGACCCCAAGCACCAGACTCTAAATAAACGTCAGCTTCAACTGTTGGGTTGCCACGAGAATCCATGATTTCGCGTGCGATAATTTTACTAATATTAGACATTATGTTCCTTATTCCTTGCTAGCTAGGCTAGGCAGGTTATAAACGTTAAATTAAAGGTTAAAATTGCTTAAAAAAAACCGTAGCAATAAGCTACGGTTTTCATGAGTTTGATTTAACTTGCTTGCTGCTTTTGATGTTCAAAAGCAGCGGCGATAAAGCCAGCAAAAAGCGGGTGACCATCACGAGGAGTTGAATTAAACTCAGGATGGAATTGCCCAGCAATAAACCAAGGGTGATTAGGATTTTCAATCACCTCAACTAATGTTTTATCCGCAGATAATCCCGAGAACACTAAACCTGCTTTGCTTAATTGTTCACGGTAGTTATTATTTACCTCAAAACGATGACGGTGTCTCTCATAAATTGTTTCACTACCATATACGTCATATGCCTTGGTACCTTTCATAATGTGACACAATTGTGAGCCTAAGCGCATGGTTCCGCCTAAGTCAGATTCAGCATTACGGTATTCAACTTTACCTTCTTCATCTAACCATTCGTTGATTAAGCCAACAACTGGGTAAGGTGTTTTGGTATTAAATTCGGTACTGTGCGCGTCAGTTAAACCGGCAACATTACGGGCATACTCAATCAATGCCACTTGCATACCTAAACAAATACCCAAATAAGGTATTTTATTTTCACGCGCATATTGTGCGGTTAAAATTTTACCTTCAACACCACGTTCGCCAAAGCCACCAGGGACTAAAATAGCGTCCAAACCTTTAAAAAGCTCAACCCCTTTAGACTCAACGTCTTGTGAATCAATATATTGAATTTTAACTTTTACTTGGTTTTTAATGCCGGCATGCTTTAACGCTTCATTAACTGATTTATATGCATCAGGTAATTCGGTATATTTACCGACCATACCAACAACCACTTCACCTGATGGATTAGCTTCTTTGTAAAGTACTTGCTCCCAATCAGATAAGTCAGCTTCGGGAACATCAAGGCCAAAACGCTTAACCACTAACTCGTCAGCGCCTTGCGCTTTAAGTAAGGCGGGCACTTTATAAATAGAGTCAACATCGCGCAATGAAATAACCGCTTTTGCTTCGACATTAGTAAATAGTGAAATTTTAGCGCGTTCATTAGCGGGAATAGCACGCTCACTTCGACAAACTAAAATATCTGGAAAAATACCGATTGAACGTAATTCTTTCACAGAATGCTGGGTAGGTTTAGTCTTGATTTCACCGGCGGTAGCAATATAAGGCACTAAGGTTAAGTGCATAAACATCGCACGTTCTCGGCCTAATTCTACCCCTAACTGACGGATAGCTTCTAAGAAGGGTTGTGATTCAATGTCACCTACAGTACCGCCAATTTCAACCATGGCAATATCGTAACCTTCAGCACCTTCAATCACTCGACGTTTAATGTCGTTAGTAATATGAGGAATAACTTGAATAGTGGCACCTAAAAACTCACCTTTACGCTCGCGCGCTAGAATATCTTGATAGATACGGCCAGTAGTGAAGTTATTACGCTTGGTCATTTTGGTTCGAATGAAACGTTCGTAGTGACCTAAATCTAGATCGGTTTCTGCTCCGTCTTCGGTAACAAAAACCTCACCATGCTGAATTGGGCTCATTGTACCCGGATCAACATTAATATAAGGGTCAAGCTTAAGCATGGTAACTTTTAAACCACGTGCTTCGAGAATTGCGGCTAGTGATGCTGCAGCAATACCTTTACCAAGAGACGATACAACGCCGCCAGTAACAAAAATATATCTAGTTGTCATGCGATACCCAGAGTCAGGAAAAACAGAAATTTTGCACTAAATTGATTTGATGTTTGGTTAACAAATAAATTTAGTAGGACGGGAAAACATTATACTGAAAAGCCGTGTACACAACAATATGATCAAGGCATCTAGTTGCACAAAATTTCATTTAAATACTCAATATTGGCCTTAAAGCATGATTGTATATATTAAAAAACGGGGTAAACTGGTGTTTTCCTTTGCAAAAAATAAAAATTAATCATTATGACTCAACTACAAAAAGTATTAGATGCTATCGACACCATAAATAAAGCCGATATCAACACCACGATTGTTGACGGCATTAGCCAACCTAAAGAGCTTTTGTACGGTCAATACATGACAGCTTGCCTTGAAAAATATTGGCCAGATGCCAGTGAAAATTTACAGGTTGCGGTTCGTGCACAACACGTAAAACGCTGGCACTTAAAACGTACCGACTTCGCCATTGGCAAAAAAGGGTATTTAACCTGGCGTAAAGAATTAGGTATTTTTCATGCAGCTACCGCTAAAGCCCTAATGCTTGAGCATGGCTATAGTGAAAACGCCGCTGAAACCAGCGCGACGATTATTCGTAAAGAAAACTTAAAATCGAACAGTGAAAGCCAAACCTTAGAAGACGTAGCCTGCTTAGTGTTTTTACAATACTATTTTGATGCCTTGGCCGCTAAACATAAAGAAGAAAAAATCATTCGTATTTTACAGCTGACCTGGCGAAAAATGTCAACGCAAGGCCAAGAAATTGCCTTAAGCTTAACCTTACCGCCCCATTTAGCGCAGCTGGTGGTTAAAGCACTGGCTTAGTGCTTTAACCTGCAATATTCAAAATTTACTTCCCCCTGAGCTTTTGATTACTTGTTCAGGGTTAGCTTTTTCAGGGGTAGCTTTTTCAGGCGATTTACCTGCTGGCCTATAGTTTGTTAATGGCATTCACAGATTGCTATTAGAAGTAGGTAAACGCCAAAGAAAAATAAATGGCCAGACAACCAAGGCAACCACTAACACCTTTAACCAAATCGTAGGCAAAATATAACCCGACCACAATACAGCAACAACCATTGAACTTAAGGCTAGCACTTTTGCGCGTTTTGGAATGCAACGAGATTGCTGCCAATGATAAATCAATGGCCCAAACACTTTATTGGCTAATAGCATGTTATACAATCGCGGCGACGACTTAGCAAAACAGGCGGCGGCAACCAATAAAAAAGGTGTGGTGGGTAATAAAGGTAAAAAAGCGCCAATAAAAGCTAATGCCACAAAAAATATTCCCACTATCTTTAACAACATAACGTTATAGTACCCTCAGACTTGAGTTAAAATCCGCCGTTAATCTTCAATTAACTAGCGCTCAGTATTTCAGCCAAACAAATAAGCCCCTAAGATTAAAAAGACCGCGTTCATTAGCATCAACATGCCGACATGGTAACTGATATCCGCTAATGTTGCCGCTTCAGTGATCATTTTACGCGCACTAGCCACTAAATAGATTTAAGATTTCTTTCATCGTAACAAAGTCTGTAAGACGGTATGCTGAAATACAATGCCAACTTTTTGCGATATTGACTCATCCATGGGCTTAGCATAATAAAACACTGGCCTTTGCTCGCTTTGATAATACCTTTCATGATTTCTATGGCAGTAGTTTTGCCAACACCCTTGAGTCCGAGCAAGCCAAAACAATGACCTTTTTGAATCACAAAGTTTATATTGTTTACTGCAACAACATCTTTATAACGCTTGATTAAGTGCTCAACGCAAAGTGCTCAATGCGAATAACTTATTGCAGGGCACGCCTCAATATAACCTAGCTTGTTTTCTAACCGTTCACTTAACCTATTAATACCAACACAGAGATACCCCCACAAATGATAATAATTATCATTTGCATTTAATTGTGTTTTCAATTATTGTTTTTAACAAAGCTGTTTTATCAAAAATATTAAGGATGAATAATGGGATCAAGACAGATAAATGAAGGCTGTAGAGGTAAAGTCAAAGTTGAAATTTCAGCTTTATTGTTAGCAAAATTAATTAGCTCAGGCGCCTTAACAGGCCATAACTGTAGATGCCTAGACAACAATGCCCGTAGTACCTTATGGCAGTCGTTGCTGAACTTAAGTATTAATTCAACAACTAATTTAACGACTAACTTAAAAAGCGCGGAGAAATAAAATGACCACAGAACCACCTATTGTTGATATTTACTATTTGGAAGCTTGGCTAGAAACCTTCGTTTGTTGCTGCAAGCCATCAGCAAACAAACAGTCACTGGCAAAAATATGTGTTGCGATCAATGCAATTATGCAACATGAAGACTTTGATCAAATAGCTGATCATTATTGCAGCTATCATAAAATGAAAAATTATTGGCAATGGCGTTACGACCTTGCTTAATACCCAGTTGATTAATGACCTGTGCATTTTTAATCAACTGGGTATAACACTGACTATTTACAATTTATGGGCTAGCACTTGATGAGCCCTAATATAATTGATTAGGTGTAGGTTTAAGGCTTTTTTACCGGTAAAACCATACTGTTGGCAAACTTTTTCAATACTATGTTTTTGTAAAATACGCGCAACTAAGGGTAATACTTCAGGGTTAAACTGTTCCGTACAATGCCTTAATAGCCATTGGTGTAGCGCATAAACACAGCTGCTAAATTGACGTTGGCCAGAAGTAAAGTCGTTAACGCTTTGCAAAATATCACGCGCTAGTACCGACGTTTTCAACGTCTTATTACCCTTGAGCAATTGCCAGACTAATTTTGCTGGCATATGGGTAAACTCATCGGTTAGCCAATAATCAAATTGTTGGTAAAACTGCTCAACAATCACTTGCTGTAAGTGGCTAGCATTAGGCGTTAAGGCTTTAGTCACCAAACAAGAGTGCTCACCACTGGCTTTGTCTTTACTAAATCCTACTCGGGCAACGGCGAAGCCAGCTTGCTGCCAAAACTTGAGCAAAGTAGCGTTGCCCGCAAAACTAGCGCCAATAAAGTCTATGCCTTGGCGTGTAATATGGCGTTCAATAGCACTTAAAAAGTGTCTACCTAAGCCTTGCCCCTGAAATTGAGGATGTATCGCAATACGCATCACACGTTGATAACTATAATTAAAACTTTCCTTAATACCACAATGCATCAGTAATGATTGTGGTAAAAACTGATCGCGTAACCGACGCTGATTTTCACGAATTAACTCAACCAGTTTTTCATCTGCATGCCCTTCTCGCATCAGCATAACAACACCTAAAATATCGTTTTCACGTTTAAGTACAAACAATGATATAGCGCTATTGTTTAGCAGTAACCTGAGATCACTGGGTGAGGTTTGATAGTGAGCTGTTACTAACACCGCAAAAATTTGCTGTAAAAGCGTTTCGTTTTGCAGTAGTTGTGCGGGGGTAACAAGCTCGGTCACTAGCTTATATTGCGAAAGTAAATCACTTTGCGCTTGCACGTTATTAGCCAGACTTTCAGCCCCAACTTTAGCCTCACTCTTGATCTCTCTTTTGCTCTCTCTTTTAATTTCAGGGATAGCATTATTCATGGCTAAGAAAGTGTTAGGGTAATTAGGCAATTTGGCGTTTAGCAAACAACTAGCAAAAACGAATCGCTCGAGCGGGTCGTCACTTGCCCAGCGAATAGCTTCATTAATGTGCATTTTGCGCCAATTCGGCATCAATCGCTGCAGCACCAGAGCAAACTTAAGACTAAAGCCGCGACCTGCGCCTTCATAACCATGAATAGTCGTGGCAAATATTAAGCGATGATAATGGCTGAGTAATTGCTGCAAAAGATAAACAGGCAAGGCGGCAGCTTCATCAACCATGACTATACTGGCTTCGGGTTGCTCTTTTAACAGCACATCGATAGCATAAAAAACAATGCTGCCGTTGGCATGCTCTACACTATTTATGCCAACTTTGGCATCAGGCAAGTGTGTTTCAACTTGCTGAAAAAAAATGTTAAGTGCTGGTTTACTTGCCGCCGTGATGATGATTTTTAGTGGCTGTTTAGCATTAGCCAACATTTGACACGCAGCCAGTGCTAAAGCTGAAGACTTACCCCGACCACGATCTGCGGTTAGTACCAAAGGCCTATCTCTATGACCCGACAATACCTTGAGCATAGCCTCAACCGCTAACACTTGTTCTTGAGTGAAACAGCCGTATGGCAGGTTTTTCACTTGCTGAGCAGTGCTTAATTGTCCATCGTCAACAAGATTGTCTTGCGCTGTTTTATTCAAAGACAATAACGCTGGAAATTCGGTTTTATCTTGTTTAATGAAATAACCATGTTCAGCGGCTAATTGCTGCATAAAACGTTGAAGGAAATAATCTTGCGATTGCGCCTGGTTAACTTGTTCAACTTGCGACGGCTTTAATAAAAGTAAAAATACGCCACCAGCCACTAAAGTGCCCGAAAGCGCGGCAAAGGCATCAACATCAAAATCACTTTCGATATGGCAGGCATCATTATCTACCTTATTAACACCCTTACTTTCTACCGCAAATACAATAACGTCTTGCTCAGTACCTAAATACTGAGCATAATTTTTTCGATTGACTGAAATTAACTGATTAGCGCGACTAGCATGCGCAAGTTCACCATAGACAAGACCTTGTTTATCGCGCTTCTCGTTTGACTCTTGGGCGGATAAAAATAAAGTTAAACTTGTCTCAAGCTGTTCAGTAGTCCAAGCAGCATCACCCACTAACACCACTAAACTACGCCAGCGCTTAGCCTGATTTTTTTTCTGTAACTGCAAACACCAGTGAGAAAAACTTTCTTTTGACATGCTATTTAACCTTAAGAAGTATCTTGGCTAACACCAATAGATATATACCCAATTCATTGCGAGGTGCAGCTTAGCAGAGCACTGATCTAAGCACTAATCAAAGCTAAATAACTGTACGGTAGAAAATCATCACTTTAGCATTTTTAGTACAACATTTTTTTAGAATAAAAATAATTAGTTGAAAATCTACCATTAGTTGCCTATGTTCAAATTATCTATCTTTGTTAGATTTACTATGATGACAATCATGACAATGAGTACGATTAAATTTAACCCTTAGCTAGCATTAACAGGTTTAAGCCACTATTTATTGTAATTACAGAAAATACTGTAAAAGCCTTAGGTATAAAAAATGTGCGACGATTTCACAGATGACGCTAGCCTAAACTTCGAACAGGACAGTTATGACAAAGACTTGCCTAAAGGCAAGCAGGCCAAACATAACAGCGAAGTCAGAAAACGCATTGACGACTTATTAGCACAAAAACGCCTCAAAGCATTACTCGATGACATAGACAATTGGGATATCTAATCCATGAGGTGGCGCAAAGTTAAGTATTAACACTCGGTTAGAAGCCCACAATAAATATTATCGATAATATTTTATCAGTAACGATTTGTTTATCACATAAAGCTGATATTATTAGTCTAATATCTACGCTACTTAATGATCCTACATTATGACTTTATTTGAAAAATTGCGCTGCTTATTTACCTTTGGTCAAGGCGTTGCCTTACCATTACCACCCATTGATGAAAATGCCGATCCTTTTTCATTATTTAAACTTTGGTTTGATGACGCCAATAAGTCGGGTGTTTTACTGCCTGAGGCAATGTCTGTCAGTAGTGTAAGCCAAGACGGGCAACCAAGCTGTCGTATGGTGTTATTAAAAGAGTTTAACCAAGATGGTTTTATCTTCTATACCAATTACAGCAGTAGAAAGAGCCAAGAATTAAATAAAAATGACAAAATTGCACTGCTATTTCACTGGAATGTATTGCAACGTCAAATTCGCATTGAAGGCTGTGTTGAAAAAATCAGTGCTGAGCAGTCAGCAAAATATTTTCATAGCCGTGATCGCGGCAGCCAAATTGGCGCTTGGGCATCAAAACAAAGTAGCGAAATTCAAACTGATACTGAACTGGCTGATAGCGTTACTTATTACACCAAAAAATTTGCTGGCAAAGCAGTACCTTTACCTGAGTTTTGGGGTGGCTGGCGCATTAAACCAAACTATATAGAATTTTGGCAAGGGCGAGCGAGTCGTTTGCATGACAGAGTTTGTTTTAAACAACATAACAATCAATGGAAAAATTTCAAACTGCAACCTTAAACGCCATAACCTTAAACATAGTAGCCTTAAACACAGCAACAATTTAATGCCACTAAGTGGATTAACCCATACCATCAAGCAAAAAAGGAGCACATGGCTCCTTTTTTAATATTGTGTGTGTTGTAAAGTTATCCGACTAAAGCTAACAATATGCCGGCAGCAACCGCTGAGCCTAACACACCAGCAACGTTTGGCCCCATCGCATGCATAAGTAAGAAGTTATGTGGATTAGCCTCTAAACCAACCTTGTTAGCGACACGAGCAGCCATTGGCACTGCCGATACACCCGCGGCACCAATGAGTGGATTAACTTTTTCTTTAGCAAATTTATTCATTAGCTTCGCCATTAACACACCCGTAGCAGTACCAATAGAAAATGCTATTGCGCCTAACGCGAGTATGCCTAAAGTTTTAGCATTTAAGAATTGATCAGCGCTTAACTTAGAACCAACACCTAGTCCTAAGAAGATAGTGACAATATTAATTAACTCATTTTGTGCTGTCGAACTTAGGCGGTCTACCACGCCACACTCGCGCATTAAGTTACCCAAACAAAACATCCCCACTAACGGCGTTGCTGCCGGTAGAAAGAAAATGGTCATCATTAAAACGCCAAGTGGGAAAATAATTTTCTCAACTTTTGTGACATGACGTAATTGCGCCATCTCAATTTTACGTTCATCTTCTGTGGTTAATGCTCGCATGATTGGCGGTTGAATAATTGGTACTAATGCCATATACGAATAAGCGGCAACAGCAATCGCGCCCAGTAAGTCAGGAGCAAGTTTTGACGCTAAAAATATCGCGGTCGGACCATCTGCTCCGCCAATGATAGCGATAGCTGAGGCATCTTTCATAGAGAAGTCTAGACCAACAAAGTTCAACGCTATGGCACCAAACAAAGTGGCGAATATGCCAAATTGCGCAGCAGCACCTAATAACAATGTTTTAGGATTAGCAATCAGCGCGCCAAAATCTGTCATGGCACCAACGCCCATAAAGATCAGTAACGGGAATATGCCGGTATCAATTCCAGCGTAGTAAATGTAATGCAGCAAACCACCTACTTCAGAAAAACCGGCGGCAGGAATATTAGTTAAAATAGCACCAAAACCCATCGGCACTAATAATAGCGGTTCAAAGTTACGGGCAATGGCAAGATAAAGTAAACCACAACCCACTAGCATCATGATCACTTGGCCTAATTCAAAGTTTGCTAGGCCTGTAGACATCCACAATAATTTTAAAGAATCCATGGGTTATCCTATACCAAGCTTAACAAGATATCACCAACGGCGACTGAGTCACCTTCTTTGGTGTGAATAGCTGATATTTCACCGGCTGTTATTGCCCGGATTTCAGTTTCCATTTTCATCGCTTCCATAATGATAACCACTTCGCCTGCTTCGACTTCGTCACCTTCATTTACCAACACTTTAAAAATATTACCCGCTAAAGGCGCTTTTAAAGCTTCACCATCGCTTGAACTGGCCGCAGGTGCTTTGCTCGCTGGCGCAATAGTATCTATTGAACCACCAGGGGCAACAACAACGTCAAAGACTTTACCGTCAACACTTACCGCGTAACTTTCAGGGCCAGTGTTTGTTGAACTCGTTGCTGGTGCTGCAGTCGCACTTTTAGCAGAGGCTTTAGTCGGTGCGGGCTCAAAAGCATCTGGGTTATTGCGATTGGTTAAAAATTTCAAACCAATTTGTGGGAACAATGCATAAGTTAGCACATCATCGATAGTGTCTTCAGCTAGCGTAATATTTTTCTCTTCGGCGATTTGTTGCAATTCAACCGATAATTTATCCATTTCTGGGTCAAGTAAGTCTGCTGGGCGACAAGTAATTGCTGCTTTGCCATCGAGCACTCTTGCTTGTAATTCAGCATCAACTGGCGCGGCAGTCTTACCGTACTCGCCTTTTAATACACCAGCCGTTTCTTTGGTAATTGACTTGTAGCGTTCACCGGTAAGGACATTTAATACCGCTTGAGTACCAACAATTTGTGAAGTCGGTGTCACCAAAGGAATATAACCCAGGTCTTTACGCACTTTTGGAATTTCTGTTAGCACTTCATCAAGCTTATCAGCCGCGCCTTGCTCTTTTAATTGACTTTCCATATTGGTTAGCATGCCACCAGGTACTTGTGCGACTAAGATACGCGCATCAATGCCCCGCAAGCTACCTTCAAACTGGGCATATTTTTCGCGCACTTCACGAAAATAAGTGGCTACTTCTGCTAATTTAAGCATGTCTAAGCCAGTATCACGTGCCGTACCTTCAACAATAGAAACAATAGTTTCTGTTGGTGAATGGCCGTAAGTCATACTCATTGATGAAATAGCCGTGTCAATCACGTCAATATCTGCATCAATGGCTTTCATGTGTGTCGCAACACTCAAGCCTGTTGTGGCATGACAATGTAGTGCAATAGGTAAAGCAACAGTTTCTTTTAAACGGCTAATCAGTTCAGCGGCATCGTAAGGCTTCAACAGGCCAGCCATATCTTTGATACACAAAGAGTGTGCGCCCATGTCTTCTAGTTGCTTAGCCATGGTTAGCCAGCCTTCAAGGGTATGCACAGGACTCTCAGTATAACTTAAGGTTCCTTGAGCATGCGCGCCAACTTTTACCGCAGCTTTAATCGATGTTTGTAAGTTACGCACATCGTTCATCGCATCAAAAATTCTAAAAACATCAATGCCATTAACGTGAGCGCGCTCAACAAATTTTTCTACCACATCGTCAGCATAATGACGGTAACCTAGAATATTTTGACCACGAAACAACATTTGCTGTTTTGTTTTTGGCATCGCCTTTTTTAGCGCTCGAAGACGCTCCCAAGGATCTTCACCTAAATAACGAATACAAGAATCAAATGTTGCGCCACCCCAAGATTCAATTGACCAATAACCAATTTCATCCATTTTAGCAGCAATGGGTAACATATCTTCCAAACGTAAACGTGTGGCAAGCAATGATTGATGGCCGTCGCGTAATACGACTTCAGTTATTCCTAAGGGCTTAGTCATGGTCATTTCCTATTTCTGTGCAGAATGTTGTTGACGATATTGGGTAACAGCAGAAGAGATTGCTGCGACGACTGCCGGTGATACACCGTTGCCATCTTGTTTTTTATTGTTTTTTTTACTTGAGGCTCTACTTTCAACAATCGCATCAGGAAATTTTGTTGCCAACCTAACCAGCACAACCTTGATAAAAACAATCAGCAAACCTAAAAAGGTAAATACAAATACCATACCGGCTAGCATTAAAGTACCTGCTTCAATAAATAACTGTTGAAGATTTTCCATTTTTTTACTCTCAAGCAATTTTATATAATTAGAATAATCACTCCAATGTGTAAAAAGCAAACAAATTATTACAAATTGGTGAAAAAAAACGATGTCAAGCTAAAATAGTTCAAAAAAACAACTAAATCTAATGATATTTCGTCATTATTTTATACAAAATGGTATATCAAGTAAATTGTATACAATATCAAATCCATGAATAACGGTTATTAGAAAAAGAAAAACAAGGATATTATACAATATACAAAACTTAAAGCCGACACTAATGAACCACCTTGGTTTGCTTAAAAAAACTACATTAATCACAAAATATCATTATTTTATGGTCAATAAAAATCTAAAAAACATCTACTGATTAGACTAAATAATGGCTTATTTAGACAGTATTAAAATACTAGTAATGCATATTTTTAGTTTCAGATAAATATTGTTGATAATAAGAATGTCGATCAAAAGGTCTTTAAACTCACCTTTGACTAATTCAGAGGCAAGCTAATAACTATAAAAATATTCAAGCAAATGAGTGTCTAAATTACACTGACTCAAAGAAAATAACCGATAGTCACAATGTTTCACACACTTTGCTTATGCTAAATTTGCTATTTATTGTACTTAGCGCACTAATAACAATTTAATTACTTAAGTGCTCTACTTTTTCATCCGGAAAAGTGACTAAATACAAAGCATAAAATTTAATCAGTCGTTATTTATCTTATCTTATAAATTTTATGACGCTGTAACTTTTCATTTTAACCATTCAAAGTGAACAGGTAATTCATCAAGTCACTATAAATCCAACAGAGATAAAACTAGCTTTAAAATCTTTTTGAGGGAGGTTATCGCAGATAAGTGGTTGGCAATAAATTTTAGGCGAAAAAAAACCAGTCATTAGACTGGTTTTTTCAATGTGGCGGACGCGGCAGGAGTCGAACCTGCGACCGCCTGGTTCGTAGCCAGGTACTCTATCCAGCTGAGCTACGCGTCCGCAATAAACTGTTTTTTATATCTCATGCTTAGGAGATGACAAACTTGTACAATATTCATTTCTTAACTAGCGTCAATATTCGCTAGTCTTTATTATTTAGCCACTTAAAGAAAAGTGGCGGACGCGGCAGGAGTCGAACCTGCGACCGCCTGGTTCGTAGCCAGGTACTCTATCCAGCTGAGCTACGCGTCCTCAATAAACTGTTTTTTTATATCTCATGTTCAGGAGATGACGAACTTGTACAATATTTATTTTTTAACTAGCGTCAATATTTGCTAGTCTTTATTAAGCCACTTAAAGAAAAGTGGCGGACGCGGCAGGAGTCGAACCTGCGACCGCCTGGTTCGTAGCCAGGTACTCTATCCAGCTGAGCTACGCGTCCTCAATAAACTGTTTTTTTATATCTCATGTTTAGGAGATAACAAACTTTACTCATAAAAAGCATTCGTAGCCATTAGCGTTAGATAACCTATCCAACTGAGCTACGCGTCCTCAATAAACTGTTTTTTTATATCTCATGCTTAGGAGATAACGAACTTTACTCATAATAAGTATTCGTAGCCATTAGCGTTAGATAACCTATCCAGCTGAGCTACGCGTCCTCAAATCAAGCCTGTTATTTATATCTCTAGCTTAAGAGATAACGCATGTTACTCATAATGAGCACTCTGATGCGACCCTACAAAGATAAAAACAAAATGTTGGGGCGAAAAAAAACCAGTCGTTAGACTGGTTTTTTCAATGTGGCGGACGCGGCAGGAGTCGAACCTGCGACCGCCTGGTTCGTAGCCAGGTACTCTATCCAGCTGAGCTACGCGTCCGCAATAAACTGTTTTTTTATATCTCATGCTTAGGAGATGACAAACTTGTACAATATTCATTTTTTAACTAGCGTCAATACTTGCTAGTCTTTATTATTTAGCCACTTAAAGAAAAGTGGCGGACGCGGCAGGAGTCGAACCTGCGACCGCCTGGTTCGTAGCCAGGTACTCTATCCAGCTGAGCTACGCGTCCTCAAATCAAACCTGTTATTTATATCTCTGGTTCAAGAGATAACGAGCTAAACAATATTTCCTTAGGTAGACAACCTAGTAAATACTATATACACCCGCAGTGAACTAATTAACTATCGTTGTTCCTACGATGCCAATCTAAAAAATTGGCGGAGAGGGAGGGATTCGAACCCTCGATCCGGCTACAAACCAGATACTCCCTTAGCAGGGGAGCGCCTTCGGCCACTCGGCCACCTCTCCAATGGGGCGAATCATAAGGGATTATAAAAATAAGTCAAACTTTTTCCCGCTTTTATTCCTATTTACCGACTGTTTGGTGACAATTCAAACAACCCGGTCACTTTTCAAACGTTAACTAACAAAAAACACGCTGAAATGGTCTACCTAATTTTATTGCTAGATCAAAAAAGCCGACTGATGTCGGCTTTAATTATGAGAAAGTAATTAGATTTCATTACCTGAGGCTTCACCCTCACCTTTTTCAGATTGTATTCTCATATATATTTCTTCGCGATGAACCGAGACTTCCTTTGGGGCGTTAACACCAATACGTACTTGGTTACCTTTAACACCCAACACTGTCACTGTGACATCGTCTCCGATCATCAACGTTTCACCAACTCGGCGAGTTAATATTAACATCTTAATTTCCTTTATGTTTAAAAACGAGATCCACTAAATATATATAAGCTAGTAACAAATTAAATTTAGTCTACTATTTGCAAAAGTGCACTAATGTTCACAATAAGCATCTAGAATACTTATCAAACATTGACGATTCTATTCACCATATCGAATTTTCAATATTTAACAAAAAACTTGCAGAACAATCGCAGAATGCAATTGCAGCAATTACTGCTCATATTAACAACCTTCATGAAACAATAAACACTTTATAAGTAAGTTTTTGTAATTTTTCATCAAAAATATATGAATAACAACATGATAGTCACACCCTGTTAACAAAAGACCTTGAAGGCGGATAAAAAATTCGAGCTGATTGTAAATTATTATTTATATTCAAATAATAATTTGATGAATTTATACTTACACCAAGTGCATTAAGTTAGTTCTGTGGAGAAAAATTTTGCAATGGATCTTATTGATGTTCCTGTCACACAAGCTCCTGAGCATCGACATACTAGGATATATTAATGCCATAGAGCCATTGGATGGCTAGGAACGACTATGCCCTCTAAACATAACGTACATGCTATTTATGCGCTCTTGTCAGCTGTGGAGCCATGAATGGCTAAGAACGGCAATCCACTCGCCAGACAAGGTACATTCTATAGATAAAAAAAGGGGCTAAAAGCCCCTTAAATTAATTTATTTACTTACTACCTAAATATTAGCTCAACTTATCCTTTAACCAGCTTTGTGCTGCTTTTAAGGCTGCTTCAATATTTTCTGGTTGGCTACCTCCGGCTTGGGCCATATCAGGACGTCCGCCACCTTTACCACCGACTTCTTGCGCGGCAATATTAACGAGTTCGCCAGATTTTACTTGGCCAACAAGATCTTTAGTGACACCAGCAATTAAGCTCACTTTATCGTCACTGGTTGTGGCTAGTAAAATAATGCCTGAGCCCATTTTATTTTTCAGGTCATCAACCATGCCACGCAATGATTTAGCCTCAACACCTGCTAAATTAGCCACAAGGGTTTTCACGCCATTAACGTCAATAGCTTGGCTAACTAAATCAGCACCGGCTTGACTGGCAAGTTTTTGTTTAAATTGTGCTAATTCTTTTTCAAGTTCTTTGTTGCGTAATATCACTTGCTCAACTTTACTGGCCACATTCACTGAGTCAGTTTTAACCAAGGCGGCAATAGTACTTAGCGTTTGTTCTTGTGCGGCAAAGTAGTTTAATGCGGCCTCACCTGTTACCGCTTCTATTCGACGCACACCGGCAGCAATGCCTGATTCAGAGACAATTTTAAATAAGCCGATATCACCGGTTCGGTCAACATGCACACCACCACAAAGTTCAGTAGAAAAGCCACCTAAGGTGACCACTCGCACTTCATCGTCGTACTTTTCGCCAAATAAGGCCATCGCG
Organism: Colwellia sp. MB3u-4; assembly: GCF_014077065.1. NCBI lineage: Bacteria > Pseudomonadati > Pseudomonadota > Gammaproteobacteria > Alteromonadales > Colwelliaceae > Colwellia > Colwellia sp. MB3u-4. The sequence goes on from NZ_JACGVE010000081.1 coordinate 121,841, forward strand.
CCTTTTTCTTTCGCTTGGTCAATTTGCATTAAATTGGTTTCGCGCGCTAAATTGCCACGAATTTGCTCATTCACCATACGTTCAACAGTATTTAACTCATCGCGTGTGACGCCTTCAAAGTGAGAAAAATCAAAACGGAGTTTTTCTGCATCACATAATGAGCCTTTTTGCGTAACGTGATCGCCTAATACTGTACGAAGACTGGCGTGTAATATATGGGTAGCGGTGTGGTTTTTAACAATAGCGGCACGACGTTCGCTATCAATTTGCGCGTTAACACGACTATTTAAACCAATAGTGTCACGGGCAATACCTTTGTGCGCAAAGGCATGGCCTAATTTAAAGGTATCAGACACTTCAAATATGCCGCCATCAAACTGTAATATGCCGCTATCACCAACCTGTCCACCTGACTCAGCATAAAATGGGGTTTTATCAAGCACTACAATACCGGTTTCACCGGCACTTAATTTTGCAACTGAGGCTTCATTGTTAAAAAGTTCAACCACAGTAGAAGACATTTCATGGCGGGTATAACCTTTAAATTCAGTCCGATGTTCTGACTTAAGGGTGTCGTTGTAGTCTGTGCCAAATTGGCTAGCTTTTTGCGCGCGAACACGTTGTTGAGCCATGGCGATATCAAAGCCGTCAAGATCAATGTTTAAGTTTCGTTCTCGGGCAATATCAGCGGTTAAATCAGCAGGAAAACCATAAGTGTCGTAGAGTTTAAAAACGTCATCGCCAGCGATAGTGTCGCCTTTAAGTGCTGACAACGTATCTTCTAACAGCGCCATGCCTCGGTCTAACGTTCGACCGAACTGCTCTTCTTCTCTGAGTAAAACTTTCTCAATAATGGCCTGTTGCTGTACAAGCTCAGGATAAGCTTCGCCCATTTGCTCAGCAAGTGAGGCGACTATTTTATGGAAGAAAAATGACTTAGCTTCTAACTTGTGACCATGGCGAATAGCGCGACGAATTATACGACGTAATACATAGCCACGGCCTTCATTTGACGGCATAACACCATCAGTGATTAAGAAGCTACATGAACGAATATGATCGGCAATCACACGTAGTGATTTATGTGCTAAATCATTACATTCAAGTAAGGTAGCGGTATCACGAATTAAGCCTTGGAAAATATCGATTTCATAATTGCTATGCACACCTTGCATTATCGCTGAAATACGCTCCAAACCCATACCAGTATCTATTGACGGCTTAGGCAAGTTATCCATGGTACCGTCGGCTTGACGGTTGTATTGCATGAAAACTAAATTCCAAATTTCGATAAAGCGATCGCCATCTTCATCTGCAGAACCTGGAGGACCACCAAAAATATCTTCTCCGTGATCATAAAAAATTTCTGAACAAGGGCCACATGGGCCGGTATCACCCATTGACCAAAAATTGTCAGACTCATAGGGTTTATCAACTGATTTATCACCAATACGAATAATTTTCTCTGCTGGCACACCAATAACCGTTAACCAATAGTCGTATGCTTCAACATCACTTTCATAAACAGTTACTAGCAATTTTTCTTTTGGTAATCCTAATACTGAGGTTAAAAATTCCCAAGAATAATTTATCGCTTCTTCTTTGAAGTAATCACCAAAGCTAAAGTTACCCATCATTTCAAAAAAAGTATGATGGCGTGCGGTGTAACCGACATTTTCTAGATCATTATGCTTACCACCGGCACGAACACAGCGCTGGGCTGACGTGGCTCGGGTATAACTGCGAATATCATCGCCAAGAAATACATCTTTAAATGGCACCATGCCAGCATTAGTGAATAATAAAGTCGCATCGTTACCAGGAACAAGCGAGCTACTCGCAATAATTTGATGCTGCTTAGATGCATAAAAGTCTAAAAATGCCTGACGCAATTGGGCACTAGTTTCAATCATTTAAATTTCCTAATTTTCGAAGAATATATCTGTTTAAGCGTTTAATAGTGTCATGGTTTAATCTGCTGAGAAACCACCTTGTTGCATAAAGCGCACTCTTTTGGCTTTATCTTTTTGATCTGTTATTAGGGACGCACCAATGTGCTTATTATACGCAAGCTCTGCTTGAAGATACCAATCTATTTAATCATTACTTGGTGATTTATCTACAAATTGACCATTAACACCTTTCCTGCCAAGTCACCTTCATATCGCACTAACCTTAGCTTTAAGCTACTTACAGTTAAAAAAAAGCACCAAAATACTCACCAAAACAAGCTTTACTTAGACAATACTCTGTAATGAACTAGTTTAAAAATAGCCTTGTTTCAGCAAAATTATACGCTAAAAAACTGATTTTTTTGCGCTAACTCTTTCGCTGAATTTTTACCTGCGTTTTTTCTGTGAGACCGCTGAGCAGTGGCTGTATTTAAAGGGAATGATGTGATCCAATTTTTTATTGGTAAATATTTCACTGAAAATAAACAGATAAACAATAGAACTTATGCCCGAGTTAAGTCAGTAAAAAGTAAAAATCATCAATGATGACTAACCTTACCTAACGCCAATTAAATTTACATTATATTAATAAGTTTTACATTCCGTTAATAATCACGCAAAATAAAGTAAAATAAACCTGCAGCAATTTACATAATGAATGAGCCAACATTGAGCGACATTCAGTCAAAAATAACAGCTAAGTGCTAGCGATTAATAAAAATAAGGACATGTATGAAGGGACAAATTAAAAACATGCGTTTAATATTGGTTATTTTATTTAGCTTACTATTTTTACAAGCATGTGGTGGTTCAAATGATACAACACCAACATTCAACATTAGCGCATCAGTTTCATCGGTCGCATTTACCCATGAATTTTTACAAGCACAAAACCATACCATTGCCCTTGATGTTACCTTTGATGGTGATGGCTTATTACTCGGCTTCGCCCCTACCGCAGCGCCTGTAGCTTGGTTAAATTATCGCATTGCTAATCTAACCGACACCTCTGCCACTATTCATATTGATGTGGTTAACGCTGATAGAATCGCAGCGAACCTTTACGGTACCACCCTAAGATTATCCAGTGGCGATACGGCAACAACAAACTTAGTCCATGCCGATATTAATGTTTCATTACTGATTTGGCAGGCCCTTACCTACGATGATACTTACGGTGTTGACGCCATTGCCTCGAAAAAAATTGCACTGAGCTCAAGCGCAGATAATTTAACCTTAGCCAGTTCAGTGCCTTGGCTCAGCCTTGAAAAAAGTTTTATTGATGGTGTAACAACCATTACCGCCACCCCTGATGTTAGTCACTTTAGTACTGCAGGCTTTTATCCTGCGACCATAGATATCACCAGCCCGCTAGGCACAACAGAGTACCCTGTTGAATTGAGCTTAGACAATATTCATTTATTTGCAGACAGAGCAACCGTTGCCCTAGCAAAAACCGCTAATATTAGTAACAGCCAAACTACGCTTAACATTAATTCAAATAGTATTTTTCCTTGGGGCTGGCAAGCAACAACCGAAGCGGCGTGGTTAACCCTAACGCCTAACGCCGACACTAATGAATTAACACTGGTTGCCGACAGCACGGCCTTAGCGAATAACGCAACCACGATCGCCGAGATTACCCTAAGTGGCAATGAACAAACCACAGCGACGGCAGAAACTATTCAAGTGAGTTTTTATAAATCTGACTTACTCAGTGAAAATAACTCACTCAATATTGTCGCTAATGCTGACGGTGTAGTAACTAATCCTTTACTGCCACAGTATTATGTTGCCACCAACAATGAACTACGCAGCTATCACCTTTATACTAATGAATTATTATCCACAACCGTTATAGCGCCAACAGATACTTTACTAGAACAGCTAATTATTCATCCCGATGCTAGCATGATGTTAGCAAAAGCGCTCGAAACTACCGTCATTGATGAAAACACCAGTGAAATCAGCATACATAGATATCAAATCAACCTCAGTGACATGAGCGTTGTTGAGTTAACTGATGTTGATATTACCAACGAACCGATAAAATTTATTCGCCTTAATGGTCGCTATTTTGTGGCAACCACCATTTTAGAATTTGCCGACGAAAACCTAATGCGTGTTGGCTTCGATGGCCCTAACGCCTTTTTTACCCAAGCCTTTAATGTTGCTGAACAAAATCAAACCCTATTCGCCTTAGACGTAAGCACTAGCGATGATTTAATGTCGATAAAGCGCTTAAATGTCAACGTGAATGATTTTGGCCGCAACCCCATCACCACAGAAATAAGCCACAGTTATCGACCTGAATTATTAGGTGAAAACCAACAAATTAACGACTTCTATGTTACCGCTGATGAGAAAAATATTTACACGATTAGCCCAACAAGTGAATGGATAAGTTTTGATGGTACAACCTTTATCGACAATGGCGTGTTAAATAGCAATGCAGCCATGACTAATTTAGCGCTTGCGCATAGTGCTAATGATCGCCCTCACTATGTGAGATTTGACTCGGAAGTTGGTTTTAAAATCGATGTTTATAACGAACAACAAACCCTTGCTAACAGTATTGAGCTAGGTGAAAATCAACCCACCAAAATGTTAATTGCCAATGGTGATAACCGTGCAGTTTTAACATCAAGCAGTGCAGGCAGCATAGATGTTATCACTTTAAGCCAAATTTCAAGCTCGGTTGAAACACTCGCCTTTAATACAACTTTTGGCGACAGCGCCATAGCAAAACAAACACTGACACTGTCAAATATTTCTGCTAATTGGCAAGCAACGGCCAGTGCACCTTGGCTGATACTAACACCGCAAAGTGATGACAATGGCGAGAGAATATTAATTGATATTGATACTAGTTTAATTACCGGTTGGGGCTTAATGACCGCCAGTATCTCGATATACGACCCCGCTAGTGGCACCACAAAAGTGATTACGGTTGATCTGGCTATTGATGCCATAAGGTTAAGTAGTAACTACCCGTCACTGGCTTTTAATAGTTTAGCCACCGAGCAAACACTCGTACATACCCTTGATATTTTAACCAACAGCGAAACTAATATCGCTTGGCAAGCCAGTACTGACGTTAGCTGGTTATCTTTATCAACTGACAGCACCAACAACACACTGACTATCACGGGCACACCCGCCAATATAGCGACTGACGGTGTTCATAGTGCGGTAATAACCTTATCACCGACTACCGCTGATACCGCGTTATTAGGCCGCATTAACGTCACCTTTAATAAAGGTGTCAATGATGCCAATGACCTTGATATCAGTAATATCAGCTTCAATACCTCAGGCCTGATGCTAGACCCGATGCGACCTTACATTTATATTGCTCAAGGCGATAAACTTAGTACTTATCACGTTATTTCTGGCGCGTTAATTAACACCACAAGGTCACCATTAGTCGATGTCGATTTAACCAACTTAGTGATCCACCCTGACGGCTCAATGCTGTTAGCATCGAATAGCGAAACTTATTTAGATGAAGACGGGCTTGAACAAACACGGATTAATCATTATCAATTTGACTTAAACAGTTATCAGTTTAGTCAAATAAATAGTGACAAGATCACCATAGAATACCGCCCTCTGATGATCAAGATAATCGCTGGAATACCCCTTGTTATCACACAAACGCTGGAGTACGCCGACCTAAATTTAACGCGCCAATATTGGCTTCAAAATAATGCCTATTTCGTTTCAACCATTGCCCAAGCCAATAGTGCAGATATATTTATGGCCTACAAGCAAGCAACCACCTCACTTGAACGCTTTGCACTAAGTTATAACGCTTATGCCAGTGAAACCATATCAGTGATCAATGAGCCAGCCTATATCAATGCAGCCTTTACTAACTTATCGAGCTTTGCCATGAGTGATAACGGTGAGACGATTTATAGCGCTAATAGCACCAGCGAATGGGCAAGTTTTGACGGTACTATCTACACTGACAACGGCCTACTTCAAGGCAATGCTAATGTGCAAACCTTTAACAGCACCACAGATACCGCTAACAACAGTTACTTTTATCGTTTTGATCCAACCCTAGGTATTACTTATAGTAAATATAACGCGGCTCAAGTAGAGCTTTGGTCAGAGGTTATAGCGGATGGCAGCGCTGAAAGTTACTTATTGCCAACTTACCAACGTGTGCTGATTTATGATGCAGAGACATCAACCTTGAAGTTACGCTCTCACCCTTAGTGGTAAGCTAAAATAGAGTGGTTGCTTTTACTGACACATAAGTTGATCAGCAGTGTACAAATAAAAAAACCGCATTTATGCGGTTTTTTTGTGGTTTAGAAAATTGAGCTTAAAAAATCTTTTTCTTCGTTTGTTAATTCAATAAAAACATTAATATCGCTATCACTTTTGTACTGTAAATTAATTTCATCCACCAGTATTTTTATTATGGTAATGCAAGCTTCTAAGGTCATTAAATGATTGGTACTATCTCTTCTGATAAAACCACCATCCCTAAGTAACCCCTCAATTAGTAACGCGTTTACCTCAAGGCTGCTATTTTTTTTCTGTGGTGTTATTAAGACCAACTCATTCATAATCCTTTCTATCGTTGCATTATACATAGGCAAAATGTTTAATAGGTGAGAACAAATAGCCTTGCATTTTCATGTGGCTAAATTGGGAGAGAAAACCTGCTTGTTCTACAGACTCCACCCCCTCTACTACCACTTGGTGGTTCTTACTTAGAAAAATGAGTAAATTTTTTAAAAATAAAACATCTAATGCCATTAGCCCCCAAAAAAGTTCTTTTGATACTTTAATCGTACTGAAAGCAATTTTTTTAGACAGTAGAATATCAAAATTTGATTGATTGTTTCCAAAGTCATCAAGCCATAAGCTAACATTTGGACACTTATTTATTTTATCAAGCGTCGCTAACTCTAAGTAACCAAACTGTTGTATGTCGTGTTCTAGTATCTCAATAGCAAAATGTTGTTCTTTATTATTATCCAAAATAGGAAAGCATTCATCAAAATTTTTTATCACCTGTATCGGTGTATTTAAACTAATGGTGTAACTCCTATATTTTGAATCACTAATTAAATTATTTAAAATTAATTTAAATAATTTTAAATGCTCAGCCTCAGTTAAATATCGGAAAAACACATCAGCTGGAATATTATTAGCCTGACTCGTGATACTACAGAGCAACTCGGCATGATTACATTGTTCTAATGTCGTCATAATTAATTCTGTACGGAGCTGAATAATCACGTTGCCCCAGACACAACAATCAAACGCAATTAATCGAGGCTTATTCATAAGTTGAATCACTAGTATGCTCACCTTCATTAACAACTGAGCTTAATAAATAGCCAAACCCTCTAATATTTTCTATTCTTAGGTTAGTGTGTCTAAGGTTGGTTCTCATTTCAGATATGGTCACCGCTAAGTTATTTTTAACGACTAATTGATCAGGCCAACCATAGTCATGTAAAAATTCGACACTGAGTGGTATATCTTTAAACCTTATAAATGCACAAAGTAATCTAAACCCTCTCTTTGAGAGTTTTGCCTTTTCATTTTTAAAGCTAACTATCTGATTATTAAGATCAAATTGAAATTCAGGCGAACAGTTTGAAAAATCAAAAGATTTACATTTTGAGCAATAATCACTACATGCTTCACCTGTATTGTACAACTTTGGTAATTCCATAGATTTCTCTAGCGTATTTTTAAATTAAATCATCATTGATTTAAAGGATACGTTCTAATTTGATAAGGTATGTTATTCAATTCCATCACCCCATAAATATGATGGGTTAAATTTTAAACCTATTGAAAAGTAGATAAGCAGCACCTTTATCTTTATATCTATAACGTTACTAATGTCAAAATAATGAAGTAAACCGTTTTCATGAGTAAAGCGGAATACATTGAATTTTTAACTTTATTTAAGCTATAACAGTCAACTGTAGCCCTATTCAATTGACGCGTATATTCCGCTATTATTTAAATCAATATAAAATTCAGGCAAAAAAATAGTCTTCATAAAGAAGACCATTTGTAAAAAGGCTCAAGAGGACAAAAAGTGTTGATTCACTTTTGGCAACTGGCTACCATTTTACAGGCCCTTTAGCTTTGCGTCCCCAGATTTCTCGGGGTTTGCGTTTATTTTATTTTATTTTATTTTATTTTA